>DASXTQ010000121.1:0-29202 GCA_036505295.1 Candidatus Eiseniibacteriota bacterium | reverse complement strand
GAGGCGCATGCAACGGAATTCGAGGTGTCACGAGTGAACCAGACCTCACCCACGCCCGAGACTGGGCGAATCCTCGTCATCGAGGACGACCCCAAGCTCCGGTTCATTCTGGAGAAGCAACTAAGCGACGCCAAGGACGCGCAGTACGAAGTGCGCACCGCGGAGGACGGCGTACGCGGGCTGGAGGAAGTTCGACGCGACGCACCCGAGCTGATCCTGCTCGACGTGATGATGCCCGGTCTCGACGGCTACGAGGTGTGCCGACAGCTCAAAGCGAATCCGCTCACTTCCCGTATCCCGATCATCTTTCTCACCGCCAAGTCGACGTTCGAGGACCGGATCCATGGTCTCGAGCTCTACGCCGACGACTACATCACGAAACCGTGGGCGCAGAGCGAGCTTCTCTTCAGGGTCAGGAACCAGCTCAAGACCCGGCGCGCCCAGCTCCAATCGAACGCCCTGACCGGGCTTCCCGGAAATGTGCTCATCGAGACCGAGCTATCGCGGAGGATCGCGGAAGGAGAGAGGTTCGCGTTCCTGCACATCGACCTGGATTACTTCAAGGCCTACAACGACTACTACGGCTACGCGCGCGGCGACGCGGTCATCCGTTTCGTGGCCGCGCTGCTCCACGAGCAGATCGAGCGCTACGGGATCGTGGGGGACTTCGTGGGCCACATCGGCGGAGACGACTTCGTCGTGATCACGATGCCGGATCGCGCCCAACTCATCGCGGATGCGGTTCACTCGAGCTTCGATGCGCGGATCACGGAACACTACGACGACCTGGACTTGAAGCGCGGCCACATCACCGTTCTCTCCAGCCGGCAAGGGGGTATCAAGAAGTTCGGCATGATGTCGATCACGATCCTGATCGTGAGCAACGTGGGCCGGGACATCCAGCACAGCGCCCAGGTCAGCGACATCGCGAAGGAACTCAAGAAAAAGGGCAAGGCGATGGTCGGGAGCGTGGTCGTGCCCGACAGGCGACTGGACGGCACCCCGATCATGCCCGCCGCCGAAATCCCCGCGTCCGACGCGCCGGAACCACCGGGATGCTGAGCCACCCCGACGAGAATCCCGAACGCGGCGCCGCGTCCGCCTTCCGACTCCTCCCGGGACTCTCCAGCCTCAGCTTTGCCGTTCAATCCGCGTTCGACGCGCAGGGGCTCGTGGCGGCGGTGGCGCGGCACGTACTGGAGCTCGCGCGGGCCGACTCCTTCTCGCTCCTTCTGCTCGACTTCGAAACCGGCGAGCTGCACGGGGATCACTTCGAGCACGGCACGCACGGGCCCACGGGGACGTGCCGGGTCACGCCGCGTCCCGGTGGCTTCCTGGCGCAGGTGCTCAGGCGGGAGACGCTCATCGTCGAGGACGCGCTCCGCATGGAGGCCGCCGATTGGAAGGAGCTCCATTGGGGCGGGCGGGTGCCCCACGCTCTCGTCGGGGTACCGATCATCGTAGGGACCTCGCTCCTGGGAGTAGCCCTCCTGGGCTTCAACCGGCCGCTCAAGGCGAGTGCCCGCAGGCGCCGGGCGCTGCTCTTCCTCGCCGACCAGATCGGCCTCGCGGTCGACCGGATCCGCACGCACGCGGAGCTCGAGCAGAAGACGGTCCGGCTCGAGGAAGCCAGCGCGTCTCTCCGGCGGATCGACGAGATGAAATCGGAGCTGATCTCGGTCGTGTCCCACGAGCTTCGGACTCCGCTGACCTCGATCAAGGCCTATACCGAGACCCTGCTCGACAACGTGCACAATCCCGCCTTCACGATGCATGAGAAGTTTCTCGGGATCATCAACGAGGAATGCGACCGCTTGACGAGAATCGTGAACGACGTCCTCGACCTGAGCCGGATGGATTCCGGGCGGCGGAGGCTCAAGTCGGAACCGGTCGCGCTGGACCGACTGCTCGACGAGGTCCTGCCAACCGTCGGGCCGCAGCTCGCGCCCAAGCGCCTCGCCGTCGTGCCCGACTTCGCCCCTGGGCTTCCCCTGATCGAGGCGGATCCCGATCTCCTGAAGCAAGTGCTGGTGAACCTCATCACCAACGCGGCCAAGTTCTCCCGAGAAAGCTCCCCCATCACGATTCACGCGAGGACGGTGGGCGAGCGGATGCACATCGTCGTCGAGGACCACGGGATGGGGATTCCCGCCGACAAGCTGAACCGCGTGTTCGAGCGCTTCTACCGGGTCGAAGAGGGAGGAGCGGAGCGGGTCGGCGGATCGGGGCTGGGGCTCGCGATCGTGAAGAGCGTCGTGGAGCTTCACGGTGGCACCGTTCGCGTCGAGAGCGAACTGGGACGGGGGAGCCGGTTCGTGATGGAGCTCCCCTTGATCCAGCGCGGATTCCGAAATCTGATGCGCTCGCTCGAGCCGTTTTTCGAGATGCCGGAGCTGCGCACCCTTCTCTCGAGCGCGGTCGAGATGGTGGCCGAGGTGATGGAGGCGCGGAACGTCTCGATCATGTTTTTCAACGAGGACGGCACCGAGCTTCACATCCGCGCGGCGCATGGCCTCGACCCGGACATGGTGGCGAGGGCCCGGGTCAAGACCGGGGCGTCGATCGCGGGATGGGTCGCCCAGACCAACGAGAACCTCCTCGTCAACGACATCGAGAGCGACCGGAGATTCCGCAAGCTGAACCATCCGCAGTACGAGACGAAGTCGCTCCTGTGCGTGCCGCTCCGCATCTCCGGCGAGACGGTCGGGGTCGTGAACGTGAGCAGCAAATCGACGGGGCTTCCGTTCGACCCCGACGATCTGAGTCTTCTGGTCGCGATCTCGAAGCGGGTGGGTACCGCCCTGGAGCGCGTGCGGGCGGCGGACTCCGCCGGGGACGTCTACACGACCCTGAATACCATCCGCACCGTCATCCGCGCCAAGCGGAGCTACTCCCTCTGGAGCTCGCGCCGCGCGTTCAAGCTCGCGACCGATCTCGGCCGGAAGCTCGGACTCGCGGAGGACGAGCTGGAGGTTCTCGGCTACGTGGCGCGCGTCCACGACGTCGGCATGCTCGCGGTGGGCGAGGACCTCGTCTTGAGCTCACGGCGGTGGACGGAGCAGGAGCGGCGCCGCGTCGAGACGCATCCGCGCGACGGCGTACGCGTGCTTCAGCCGATCGAATTCGCCTCTCGCGCGAACGAAATCATCCTGAGCCACCACGAGTACTTCGACGGCCACGGGTATCCGCGTGGCCTCGCGGGGGAGGAGATCCCGCTCGCCGCCCGCATCCTGGCGGTCGTGGACGCGTTCGAGTCCATGACGCTGGGACGGCCCTACCGCGATTCCATATCCGAGGCCGAGGCGCTCGCCGAAGTGAAGCGGTGCTCCGGGACGCAGTTCGATCCGCGGGTCGTGAAGGAGTTCGAGCGTCTGGTCGCGCGGAAGGGGACGGTCCGCGCCAGATCTTCCCTGGTGCACCGGAAGGTATCCACATGATTCCGTCCGTGGAACTGGTCTGGGCCCTCGCGGCCTCCGTGCTCCTCATCATGGAGCAGCTGCGCCATCGCCGCTCGCTTCGGCACGAGCTCAAGTCGCTCCGCTCGTCCTACGACGCCGCGATCCACCGGAACGAGGAGCTGACCCAAGCAAGCGACAAGATGGGCGATCTCTACCGATACCAGCTCCTCACGAGCCGCAAGCGCGCGGCCAGGATCAAGAAGGTGCTGGAGATCGCGACGAGCATCAATTCGAACCTCTCGTTGGATAAGGTACTCCATGAGATCGTGCACGCGGTTTCGGACGCGGCGGGGTTCCGGATCGTGCTGCTGCGCGTGCTCAATGACTCGAGCGGGGAGTTCGAGGCCCGCGCGTTCGCCGGGCTGAACCGAGAGGCGATCCGAAAGCTCGAGCAGCATCGAATCCCACGCTCCGAGTTCGACAGCTGGCTGAAGGAGGAGTTCCGGGTCAACCGCTCCTACTTCATCAGCCACGACCGGAAGTTCTGGGGAAAGCAAGACGACGAGGGCTTCACCCCGGATTTGGGCATCCGCAAGGAGGGGGAGTGGCATCAGGAGGACGTCCTCTTGGTCCCGCTCTACACGAAAGACGGTGCGACGATCGGCTACCTCTCCGTCGACGATCCGGTGGACCGCCGGCTTCCTTCCCGTGAGACGGTCGAGACCTTGGAGATCCTCGCGACCCATGCGGTCGTCGCCATCCAGAACGCGAGCCTCTACGAGCGTCTGAACCAGAGCATGGGGCAGCTCGAGGAGGCGACCGAGCGCGCCGAGGAGCTGAACGACCTCAAGTCCTCCTTCGTCTCGACCGTTTCCCACGAGCTGCGCACGCCCTTGACCGCGATCCGCGCGTACGTGGAAGCGCTCCTCGAGAGCGTGGGCTCTCCCAACATCGAGATGCAGCGCCAATTCCTGGGCGTGATCGACGACCAGAGCCTGAAGCTAAGGCGGCTCATCGATTCCGTGCTCGAGCTGTCCCAGCTCGAGTCGGGCCGGTTCCGCATGAACCGCGAGCCGTTCAACCTGGTCGCCCTGACCGACGAGGTCGTCGAGGCTCTGCACCCGATGGCCGATCCGAAAAAGATCTCGATCCGGACCGAGTCGGAGGTGCCGGAGATCGTGGTCGAGGCGGACCGCGCGCTCATGAAGCGCGTCCTCAACAACCTGGGAAGCAATGCGATCAAGTTCACACACGAGGGCGGGACCGTCACCTTCCGGACGAAAAATGAGGGGCGCGCGGTGCGCATCCAGGTTGAGGACACGGGGATCGGGATCCCGAAAGAAGAAATCGAGAAGATCTTCGACAAGTTCTATCAGATCGACAGCTCCCTGTCCCGAGAGTACCCGGGCGTGGGCTTGGGTCTCACCGTCTCGAAGAGCATCATCGAATGGCACGGCGGGGAAATCCTGGCGGAGAGCGAGACGGGTGTGGGATCGCGCTTCACCGTGCTTCTGCCGGTCACCCCCGGTGACGCGAACGTGATCACCCACGCCACCTGGACTCCCTCCCGTTCCGTCTCGGACCACTTGACCCGGCTCACGGTGGAGATGATCGCCGAGGTCATGAACGCGCGCACTGCGTCCTTCATGCTCGTGGACGAGGAGAAATCCGAGCTCTACATACGCGCCGCCCGCGGGCTGCGCGAAGAAGTGGTCTGCGGCACACGCGTCAAGATCGGCGACTCGATCGCCGGGTGGGTGGCCAAGCACGGCCAGCCGCTTCTCGTCACCAACATCGAGGAGGATCCGCGATTCGGCAGGCCGAACGGCCATCAATACGAGACCAAGTCGCTTCTTTCGGTCCCGGTCAAGATCGGGGGACGGGTGGTCGGCGTGATCAACATCAACAACAAGGTCTCGTGCACTCCTTTCACGGAGGACGACCGCGCGCTCCTCTCCTCCCTCTCGGACCGCGTCGCCTTGGCCTGGCAGCGCGTCTCCGACCACGAACGCACGTCCGACCGAACCGAGGAGACCGCGAAGGCTCTGGCCGCGATCATCGAGAACTCGCGGCGCAGCCGGCTCAAGCTGAGCTCGGGCTCGATGGCGGGCCGCGCGGTGTCGCTGGGACGGAAGCTGGGGCTCACGGAGGAGGACGTGGAGGTGCTCGCCTACGTCGCGAGCGTCCACGACGTCGGGATGTCGCAGATCGACCTTTCCGTCCTACAAGAACCGGGCAAGTTGGACGACGAGGCCTGGGCCGAAGTGGCGCTCCATCCCCTGCGCTCCGCGGAGATCGTGAAACCGATCGAGTTCCAGGAGCAAGTGACCGAAATCATTCTGGCGCACCACGAGCGGATGGATGGACGCGGATACCCGCGGGGCCTCAAGGGGGACCGGATTCCCCTTGGCGCGCGGGTCATCGCCGTTCTCGACGCCTACGAGTCGATGACGGTGGGGAGGCCCTACCGGCACGCGATGACCCACCAGGACGCGGTCCAAGAGCTGCGTCAGCACAAGGGGACCCAGTTCGACGCGAGGGTCGTCGAGGCGTTCGCGCAACTCCCTGAATTTCAGGAGAATACAAAACTAGTTCGGGCTGGAGAACCGGCTTAAGGGGCCGATAAAACCCATGCCGGGAGGCAAGAGGAGGTGAGTCGGATGTCCAAAGGGAAAATCCTGGTCGTGGACGATGAGATTTACATTGTCCACATCCTGGACTTCAGTTTAGGGATGGAAGGCTACGAGGTCGTCACGGCGCTGGATGGCGAACAGGCGCTCGAAAAGGTGAAGAACGAGAAGCCCGACCTCATCGTGCTCGACATCATGATGCCGAAGCTGGACGGATACGAAGTTTGCAAGAGCATCAAGTCGAGTGCCGCGACCCAGCATATTCCGGTGATCCTCCTCTCGGCCAAGGGACGAAACGTCGACCAGAAGCTCGGCTTCGACGTGGGCGCGGACGATTACATCACGAAGCCATTCAGTCCCCGAAAGCTGGTCGAGCGCATCAACCAGCTGCTCGGCCAGACCGTCACCGAGCGGCCCGCTCCCTCCGCGTAGGCTCCCCTCGGCTCCACGAGCTTGAGGGGACGCCGCGCGCGTGCCCATCGGCTCTTTGAAGCCTCCCTTCAGGTCTTTTCCCTCCGCGAGTGCTACCATGCCGACGCCATGGCCTTGGTCCGCGTCGCAGTTCCCATCCCTCTTGCCCGCGAAGAGTCGCTCGTCTATGAGATCCCGGAGGAGGACACTCCGGAGGTAGGGCTCCGCGTGCTCGTGCCGGTCGGTCCGCGCCGCGTCTGGGGTACCGTGCTGGGGGTCGAAGCGACCCGGCCGGAATTTCGGGTACGCCGCATCGCCGGAATTCCCGAGCCCCGCCTCGTGGTCACGCCCGAGCTTCTCGGACTTTGCCGCTGGGTGGCGGATTACTATGCCGCCAATCTGAGCGACGTGCTCCAGGCGGCCGTGCCGTCCCCGACCGGGCTCACGCGCCGCGCGGTGCATGTCCCGGCGGAGGAGGCGGCGTGGCTCGCGGTCGCTCCCCCGCGTCGAGAGGAGTTGAACGAGGAGCAGCGTGCGGCGCTCACCGCGCTGGAAGGGGCGATCCGCACGCGTGAGTTCCACGCCTTCCTCCTTTTCGGGGTGACCGGAAGCGGCAAGACCGCGGTGTACCTCCACGCCGCGTCCGAGGCGTTGAAGCTCGGCGGCCAGACACTCATTCTCGTCCCCGAGATCGCGCTTTCCCCCCAGACGCTTGACTCCTTCCGCCGCGCGGGATTCGAGCGGGTGGCGCTCTACCACAGCACCCTTCGTCCCGGGGAGCGCGCCGATGTGTGGCGGGCCGCGGCCACCGGGGAGATCGACCTGGTCGTCGGCACCCGGTCGGCGGTATTCCTGCCCTTCCGGAACCTCCGCCTCGTCGTTGTGGACGAGGAGCAAGATGGAGCCTACAAGCAGGACGATTCTCCGCGGTACCACGCGCGTGACGTGGCGCTCGTGCGCGCCCAGCGGCTGGGCGGGACCGTCATCCTCGCGTCGGCGACTCCGAGCATGGAGAGCTTCGCGCGCGTGAAGCGCGGGCAGTGCGGACTCCTTCGCCTTTCGAGCCGGATCGACGGAAGGCCGCTCCCGACGGTGCGAATCACCGATCTGCGGCACCGAGCGGCGTCCACCACCCCCTCCGGCGGGTCGCGCTACATCACGCCCCCCCTCGTCGAGGCGATGGCGAAGACGCTCGAGAAGCACGAGCAGGCGATCCTTTTCTTGAACCGGCGGGGCCACTCCACGTATCTACAGTGCCGGGGTTGCGGCGACGTGGCGCGGTGCAAACGCTGCGACGTTTCGTTTACGGTGCATTTGGAGGATGGATCGCTCCGGTGTCACTACTGCGGCGCGGAGCGGAAGCTCATGCCCACCTGCGCCGGCTGCGGCGCTTCGAACCTATGGTTCGGAGGCGTCGGAATCCAGCGGATCGAGCGCGAGGTTGGAAGGCTCTTCCCCGAGGCGCGGATCGCGAGGCTCGACTTCGACGCCACGCGGAAGCGCGGCTCCGCGGCCGCGATCCTGAGCGCGTTCCGTGCGGGGGAAACCGATTTCCTCCTCGGCACGCAGATGGTCGCCAAGGGATTCGATTTCCCCATGGTCACGCTCGTCGGGATCATCGTGGCGGACCTGCAGCTGTATCTGCCCGACTTCCGCGCCGCCGAGCGAACCTTTCAGCTCCTGACCCAGGTCGCCGGCCGGGCGGGACGCGGGGCACGAGCTGGAGAGGTGATCCTCCAAGCCTACGATCCCGATCATCCGGCGCTCCGATGCGCGGCGGCTCAAGACTTCGAAATGTTCTTCGATCAGGAGGCCGCCGAGAGGAGAGAGCTTCGCTATCCGCCCTTCGGCCATCTGGTCGAGGTGGAGATTCGCGGCGCGAAGCAGGAACGCGTCATTCGGGCGGCTGGCACCATCCGGGACGCCCTTGCCGCGCTCGCGCGCAACCTCGACGTGGAGCTTCTCGGGCCGGCCCCCAAGCCGATCGCGCGAATCCAGGGGGCGGAGCGGTGGCACATTCTGATAAGGAGCGGCTCGCGGAAAACGCTTCAAGCCTATTTGAAAGGCGCGGTTCCAGCCCTCCGCGCCCGAACCTGGGCCGGCGTTCGGGTCAGCGTGGATGTCGATCCCCGACATGTGCTTTAAGTCAGAGCGTCACATTCGGTTATGGCGATACGTGCCCGTCCGTCGATCCGGTGAACCTGCTTGACAGGCCGGGCATCGGAGGCTCTAATCGAACAACGGACGGAACGAGGGCCCATAGCGGACGGTATATATAGTAGGAGTCGAACGAACACCAGTCTCGGAGGTCGGATGCAACTCGTTACCAGGAAATTGAAACGTTGTCTGGCTTCGGCGGGAATCGCGAGCCTCGCCGCCTTTTCCGTCCAGCCAGCCTCCGCCAGCGTCTGCTTCACGAGCGGCAAGGTCTACGTCCAGCAGAAGGTCTACGACAAGGCCGCCTATTTTCTCGAGTGCGCGCGAAAAGGGGAGCCTACAAACGTCGAGGCGTTGTCGCTCCTCGCGTTCGCCCGCGCCCAGCAGCGCGAATACATTTCCGCCGGGGCCGCCTTCCAGCTCGGGCTCGACGCCGCGAACAAGAAGGGTGATAAGAAAAAGGTGGAGGACTTGCAGCGAAACCGGCTTGCCGTGAACGCGCAGCTGTTCAACGCCGGAATCGGGGCGCTGAACCGCGCAGGCGGCGTCGAAGTGGAGAACGATCGCTCCTCGGGGGACGAGGGGACGCCGCAAGGCAAGATCGAGAAGCAGTACGGTCCGCCGCGCGAGTACTCGCGGTTCAAGGAGGCGGGGCGTGTGCACGAGTTCTGGTACTACCCGGACTCGGGCGTAACCTTCCACTTCGCTCCCAGCTCGGATGAGGCGACGAGGCTGGAATACAAGCCCTATGAGGGCCTCGGGGATCTGCAACGCGCGGTCACCGACACGACCTTGTTCCCGCTCTATACGGGGGGCTCGTATGTGGCCGAGGCCGCGTACGATTTCCAGCTGGCGTCGTACGTGGATCCCACGTCGCTCGAGACCTACCAGAACCTCGCTTACGTCCTGAGCCTCATGGGAAGAACCGAGGACGCGATGCGTGCCGCGCAAGCCGGGCTCGCGATCAAGCCGGACGACGAGAGGCTGCACAACAATCTGCGGGCCGCCGCGATGTCGCGGGGGAACCGGCTCTACAACGCGAAGAAGTACCCCGAGGCGATCAAGGCGTACCGGCAGGCGATGGTGGTCGATCCCAAGAGCGTGCCGGGGTACGTTCTCAAGATCGCCGACGCGTGGTACGCCATCGCAGGGTCGCTCACCAAAGGATCGTCGGAGCAGAAGGCGGCCTACGACAGCGCCGCGGTCGGATACGCCGCGGTCGTGGAACAGCCGGGAGCACCCGACGAGGTCAAGGAGAACGCCCTCTACAACGCGGCCGTGATCTACGCCAATCAGGAGATGTACGCCAAGGCGATCGAGATCCTCGACCGGGCGGGCGGGCTCTACCCCAAGAACAAGGGAATCTGGAGCTTGGCGGGGCAGACCAAGTCCTACGCGAAGGACGCGAAGGGGGCCGAGGCAGCCCTGCGCCACGCGCTCGAGCTGGATCCCCAGGACGCCGAGAACCATCGGTTCCTTTTCCTGACCTTGAATCAGCTGAACAGGAAGGAAGAGTCGGTCGCTGAGTACACGATCTACAAGGCCCTGAGCGAAGGCACGAAGAAGACGGAGGTCAAGGTCTGGGTCGATTCCGCCGATAACCGTCTGGGCGCCGCCAATCAGCTCAAGACGGTGGTCAAGACCGAAGGCGTCCCGGAAGAGGTCTACACGTACAGCGAAGGGGACAAGCGCTTCGAGACCTGGTTCTACTGGTCCAAGGGAAAATCGTTTACGTTCATGGATGGGCAGATCTTCTCGAAGGGGGCCTTCCCTCCGAAGAAGTCGAGTTAGCGACCGCGCGTCCGGGCGTTCGTGCCTACCACATCGCACGCGTTGATCTGCGCACCTCGGACGTTTTCCAGAATAGACCTTGACACCTTCCGGGGGGATCGGTAGTCTAAGTAACACGGACCAGCAGGGGGTCCCTAGGGTCGGGATGGCGCCGACCTGAGCAAGTTCCCCGATGATCGGATCGCCTGCGTGCGGTCCCGCGCCAAGCCACACCGGAACCAACCAACAACCCTCTGACGCAATAACGATTCCCGGTTTCCCTCTACCTTGAGGACCGCAGTGCGGTTAGCATAATGTCCCGCTCAACAACCCCGACCCGGCGACGCGGCGTAGATGCGCCGAGCGCCACGATCAACACCGAGGAGCCGCAGAACGATATGGAACAACAAACCCAAACGCCGCCTACCCCAGCTCCAAGCAGCGCACCGCCGTCGCCCTCCCAGAAGGGCCTCGACATCATTCAGCTCAAGAGCAAGACCATTGCCGAGCTGATGGAGCTCGCGCACTCGCTGGGCATCCAGGGTACGAGCGGCCTCAGAAAACAGGAGCTGATCTTCAAGATCCTGGAGGGGCAGACCGAGAAAAACGGTCTCATCTTCGCGGAAGGGGTATTGGAGATCCTCTCCGAGGGGTACGGGTTCCTCCGTTCCCCCGACTACAATTACTTGCCGGGCCCCGACGACATCTATGTGTCCCCGTCCCAGATCAAACGTTTCGATCTGAGGACCGGAGATACCGTCTCGGGTCAGGTCCGCCCCCCGAAGGACGGCGAGCGCTACTTCGCGCTTCTCCGGGTCGAGGCGGTCAACTTCGAGCCACCGGAGGCGGCGAAAGACAAGATTCTCTTCGACAATCTCACGCCGCTCTACCCTCAAGAAAAGCTCCGGCTTGAATCGAGGGCGGAGGATATGCCGACGCGGATCATGGACCTCCTCACGCCGATCGGAAAAGGGCAGCGCGGACTCATCGTGTCGCCCCCGCGCGCGGGGAAGACGGTTCTGCTGCAGAAAATCGCGAACTCGATCACGGACAATCATCCCGAGGTGATGCTCATCGTGCTCCTGATCGACGAGCGCCCCGAGGAAGTCACCGACATGGAGCGATCGGTAAAGGGAGAGGTTGTCTCGTCGACGTTTGACGAGCCCGCGGAGCGGCACGTGCAGGTGGCGGACATGGTCATCGAAAAGGCGAAGCGGCTCGTGGAGCACAACCGGGACGTCGTGATCCTTCTCGATTCGATCACCCGGCTCGCGCGCGCCCACAACACCGTGGTCCCGCACTCGGGCAAGATCCTCTCGGGAGGCGTGGACGCGAACGCTCTTCAGAAGCCGAAACGCTTTTTCGGGGCGGCCCGCAACATCGAGAACGGCGGGAGCCTCACGATCGTCGCGACGGCGCTTATCGAGACCGGGAGCCGCATGGATGACGTGATCTTCGAGGAGTTCAAAGGCACCGGCAACATGGAGGTCGTCCTCGATCGCAAGCTCGCGGACAAGCGCATCTTCCCGGCCATCGACATCAACCGCTCGGGAACGCGCAAGGAAGAGCTCTTGATGAGCCAGGAGGAGCTGAACAAGGTCTGGATCCTCCGGAAATTCTTGAACGAACTCAACCCCGTCGAAGCCATGGAGTTCTTGATCGGCAAGATGAGCCAGACCAAGACGAACAAGAAGTTCCTGGCGATGATGAACACGTAAAGGGGGTGTCACTCATGAAACGAGGAGTCCATCCGGGCTATTACAACACCAAGATCGTGTGTGTCTGCGGCAACGTGATCGAAACCCGCGCTACCGTGAAGGACACGGTGCATGTCGAGATTTGTTCGAACTGCCACCCCTTCTTCACCGGCAAGCAGAAGCTCGTCGACACGGCGGGCCGGATCGAACGCTTCCGCCGCAAGTACGGGATCAAGGAGAAGGCCGCCGAGTCGACGGCCGGCGCCTGACCGCGCCCGATTTAAGCCGCCTCCCGTCTCCCTCTTCCATGCCCGAACGTTATTCGCCCATCGGTGGGCAGGCCGTCATCGAAGGCGTGATGATGCGCTCTCCTAAGATGATCGCGACCGCGGTGCGCCTGCCGGACGGATCGATTCAGGTCAAGACGCAGGAGTTTGTCTCGATCTCCCGGCGGGCGTTTTTCTTCGGCCTCCCGATCATCCGCGGCGCGGTCGTGCTTGTGGAATCGCTCCGCATCGGCGTCCAGGCGCTCGCGTTCTCGGCCGAGGCCGCGGTCCCCGCGGGAATGGAGAAGCCCCAAGGAGGAGCGCGTTTCGGCAAGCTGGGGCTCAGCATGGGCATCACCGTGACGATTTCCTTTCTCCTCGGCTTCCTTATCTTTTTCTACCTCCCACTCAAGCTCACCGATCTGACCGGGGTCCGGCAAGGGCTCGCCTACAACCTGATCGACGGCGCGTTCCGGCTCGGGTTCTTCCTGATCTATATCGTCGCCGTGGGATTCTGGGGGGAGATGCAGCGCGTGTTCATGTACCACGGCGCCGAACACAAGACGATCCACAACCTCGAATCGGGCCAGGAGCTCACGCCTGAGAACGCGCGAACCTACAGCCGGTTTCATCCGCGCTGCGGCACGAGCTTCCTGTTTCTTGTCGTCATCGTGAGCTTCGCCGTGTTCGCGTTCCTCGGCCGGCCCGATACGTGGCAGGCCCGCCTGCTCCGGTTCGCGCTGATCCCGGTCATCGCCGGAATCTCCTTCGAGATCATTCGATTCGCCGGCGCGCACTACGATAAGCGCTGGGTGAAATGGGTCAGCGAGCCCGGCCTCAAGCTCCAGCGACTCACCACCCGCGAACCCTCGAACGACATGCTCGAGGTCGCGATCGCCGCCCTCCGCGCCGTCCTGTAACGAGGGATCCGCCATCCGCGAAGCGTTGGAACGGGCGAAGGCCCGATTCGAGGAGCTGACCCTGAAGCTCGCCGATCCGAGCATCCACCAAAATCCGGCTGAGCTCCGCAAGGTCAGCAAGGAGCGAAGCTCGCTCGAAGATCTCGTGGACGCCGCGCGGCGATACGACGAGGTGCTCCATCGTATCGCGGAGGACACGGCGTTGCTGCGCACCGAGAAGGATGCCGAGCTGATCGGTATGGCCAGGGCCGAGCTGGCGGAGCTCGAGGCGGAGCGGGCCAAGCTCGAGGCCGAGCTGCCGAAGCTGCTCCTCCCGCCCAACCCGCTCGACCAGAAAAACGTGATCGTGGAGATCCGCGCCGGCACGGGCGGCGACGAGGCGGCGCTCTTCGCGGCCGAGATGCTCCGGATGTACGTCAAGTACGCGGAGCGGCACGGCTGGCGCGCCGAGATCCTGAGCCTGAGCAGCGCGGGGGCCGGGGGCGCCAAGGAGGCGATCGTTTCAATCGAAGGGGACGGGGCCTATAGCCGGCTCAAGTATGAGAGCGGCGTCCACCGCGTCCAACGCGTGCCGGAGACCGAGGCGAGTGGACGGATCCATACGTCCGCGGTCACGGTGGCGGTCCTTCCCGAGGCCGAGGAGATCGACCTCGAGATCAAGCCCTCCGATCTCCAAGTCGACGTGTTCCGTTCCTCGGGTCCGGGCGGCCAGAGCGTCAACACCGCCGACTCCGCGGTTCGCATCCGCCATATCCCGACCGGCATCGTGGTGCAGTGCCAGGACGAGCGCTCGCAGCTCAAGAACAAGGCCAAGGCGCTCAAGGTGCTCCGCGCGCGGCTTCTCGACATGGAGATCCAGGAGCAGGAGCGAAAGCTCGCTCAAACGCGAAAGTCGATGGTTTCGAGCGGAGACCGGAGCGCCAAGATCCGAACCTACAATTACCCGCAGGGCAGGGTGACCGAGCACCGCATCGGTTTGACCCTCTACCGGCTGCCCGACGTGCTCGAGGGAGACCTGGACGAGGTGGTGGACGGGCTCTTCCACGCGGAGCAGGCGGAACGGCTGGCCGCGTCCGGCGAATCGGCGCCGCATCGAGCATGAGCGCGCGTCAGGTCATCCCAGTCGGCGCGGGCCAGGGCGGACGCGAGGAGCCGGGGGCCGCGCCCACACGCACGAGCGTGCTCGCCCAGGCGAGCGACCTGCTCGAGCGCTCGGGCGTCCCCTCGCCGGGCCACGACGCTGAAGCGCTCCTTCTCCACGCCCTCGCGACGTCGCGGTCGGAGCTTTGGTCCAATCGGAACGCCTCGGTGAGCGAGGAGGAGTCCGCTCGTCTCGGGCGGCTCCTGGAGGCCCGATCCCGCCGCGTGCCCTTGCAGCATCTCCTGGGCGAGATCTCATTCCTGGGAGCCGAGCTGGATATCGAGCCCGGCGTTTTTGTTCCCCGGCCCGAAACGGAGGGCCTCGTCGCGCACGTGCTGCAGAAGCTTGGCGCCGAGCTTGCGGAGTCCCCCGCCCGCGGAAGGATCCTGGATCTGGGTACCGGCACCGGAGCCATTCCCATCGCGATGCTCCTGGCGCTCCCCGAAGGCTGGACCGCCACGGCGATCGACCGTTGCGACAAGGCGATCGCCCTCGCGGCGCGGAACGCGCGCCGGAACGGCGTGCAGGAGCGTCTCCGTCTCACGCAGGCCGATTTCCGCGATCCGTCGCTCGCCATCGACTTTTCGCCGGTCGACGTTCTCGTTTCGAATCTTCCCTACATCCCGAGCAGCTCGATCCCGAGCCTGATGCCCGAAGTGCGCGACCACGATCCTCTGGAAGCGCTTGACGGCGGGCCCGACGGTCTCGATGCTTTTCGCGCGGCGGCCATCGGCCTGCCCGCCTGGCTCAAGCCGGGCGGACTACTCGCGCTCGAGATCGGCGGGGATCAGGCCGATAGATGCATGGAGCTATTTGGGCCGCACCTCGCGGGAGCGCGCGTCGAAAGCGACCTCGCAGGGACGCCGAGGGTCTTGATCGGAAGGATGCGAGGGCCGCGACGATGAGCGTGAAGGCGAAACGGGAGACGGGACCGCCCGCAGCACCACCCCAGGACGTAACCGAGGCGACGGGTATGGACGAAGTCTGGATCGAAGGCGGCCGGAAGCTCAAGGGCACGGTCGCCGTGAGCGGCTCCAAGAACGCGACCCTGCCCATTCTGTGCGCGACCCTGCTTGCGCCCGGAATCTATCGCTTCACGAACGTTCCGGCGCTCCGCGACATCACCACGATGCTCGAGCTGCTCTCGCTGTTCGGCATCAAGAGCCGGCGGGAGGACAGCCGCGCTCTCTTCGTGGATTCCACCGGAGTTCACAACGCCGAGGCGCCCTACGATCTCGTCAAGACCATGCGCGCCTCGATCTACGTCTTGGGTCCGCTCCTCGCGCGTTTCGGCGAGGCGCGCGTCTCGCTCCCGGGCGGTTGCGCGTGGGGCCCGCGCCCCGTTGATCTTCACATCCGTGGAATGGAGCGGCTCGGCGCGGAGGTGGAAATCGACCACGGGTATATCGTCGCCCGATCCGACCGGCTGCGCGGGAGCGTCATCTCTTCCGAGATCTCGAGCGTGGGGGCGACGGGTAACCTCCTGATGGCGGCGGCGACCGCCGAGGGAGTGACGGTCATCGAGAACGCAGCCTGCGAGCCCGAGATCGAGGCGCTGGCGCGGTTCCTTGCGGACATGGGTGCGAAGATCGAGGGCCTGGGCACGTCGAGGCTCGCGGTTACGGGCACGAAGGCGCTCTATCCGGCCGACGCGCCGATGATTCCCGACCGGATCGAGGCGGGGACCTTCTTGACCGCCGCGGCGATCACGGGCGGGGACGTGGAAGCGACGTGCGTGCAGCCGGGGCACCTGGATTCCATCCTCACCAAGCTCGAGGAAGCGGGCGCTTCGATTCAAGTCGGCGAAACGAGCGTCCGCGTCGGTGCGCCGGAGCGCCTCAAACCGATCACGGTCACGACGGCGCCCTATCCTGGATTCCCGACCGACATGCAGGCCCAGTTCATGGCGCTGCTCTCGGTCGCGGACGGCACGAGTACCATCGTCGACACGATCTATCAGGACCGCTTCACCCACGTCGCCGAGCTGCAGCGGCTCGGCGCGGACATACGCGTCGACGGGAATTCCGCGGTCGTCCACGGAGTGCCTTCGCTGGGCGGCGCTCCCGTCATGGCCACGGATCTCCGCGCATCCGCCGCGCTCATCCTCGCGGGCCTCGTGGCGCGCGGGCAGACCCGCGTTTCCCGCATCTACCACCTCGACCGCGGCTACGAGCGTATCGAGGAGAAGCTCCAGGGGCTCGGAGCCGCGATCCGCCGCGTCCGAGCCTAGCGCGAACGTCATGCGTCCGGTCGTGGTCGGCACCGCGGGCCACATCGATCACGGCAAGACCGCGCTGGTACGCCGCCTCACCGGAATCGACACCGACCGTCTCAAGGAAGAAAAAGAGCGCGGGATCTCCATCGACCTCGGATTCGCCCACCGGACGCTTCCCTCCGGGCGGCGGGTCGCGATCGTGGACGTCCCGGGGCACGAACGATTCGTCAAGAACATGCTCGCCGGCGCCACGGGCATCGACCTCGTCCTGCTTGTCGTCGCCGCGGACGAAGGGGTCATGCCCCAGACCCGCGAGCACCTCGCGATCGTCCATTTGTTGAACATCGATCGGGGCGTCGTGGCACTCACCAAGTCCGACCTCGCGGATCCCGAGACGCTCGCGGTCGTCAGAAGCGAGGTGGAGGAGCTTCTGAAGCCGACGTCCCTTCATGGGAGCCCGGTCATCCCGGTCTCGGCGGCGACGGGGGAGGGAATCGACGCCCTCCTTGCGGCGTTGGACGACGCGGTCGACAGGGTGCGCGGGCGGGACGCGGCCGGGCCGGCTCGCCTCCCGATCGATCGTGTTTTCCCGGTCGAGGGGATCGGCACCGTCGTGACGGGAACTCTCTGGAACGGCAGCGTCCGTCCCGGGGACTCGCTCGAGCTCTTGCCCGCGGGGCACCTGGTCCGAGTGCGACAGGCCCAGGTACACGACCAGACCGTCGAGGAAGCGCACGCCGGCCAACGTCTGGCGCTCGCGATCCACGGCGTTCCCCGCGAGGATGTGCGGCGCGGCGATTGGCTCGCGACTCCGGGTCGATACCGGCCTTCGCGAATCCTCGACGTCATGCTTGGGCTCCTGGATTCGGCGCCAAAGCCGCTCGGCTCCAGGTCCCGGCTCCGGTGCCATCTCGGCTCCAGCGAGATCCTGGGGCGCGCCGTGCTGCTCGAGCGGGACACCCTCGCCCCGGGGGAGGAATGCTGGGCACAGCTCCGCCTCGAGGAGCCGGCGTTGGCCGCGGCGGGGGACCGGATCGTGATCCGCTCCTACTCGCCCGCTTCCACGATCGCCGGCGCTACGGTCGTCGATCCAGCCCCGAGCAAGCGCGCCCGGCTCGGAGCGGAGGACCGGGCCCGCCTCGAGACCCTGTGGTCGGGCTCCGTGACGGAAAAGCTGGCGGCGCTGGCCGAGGAAGCGGGCTCGGCCGGAATTGCGGGGGAAGAGGCTGCGGTGAGGCTCGGAGCCGTCGCGGAGTCGATCGCGGAGGCAGCCTCCTCCGCGGTCGCGGCGGCCATCTCCGTGGACGCGGGGGCGAAGCTCGTGCGCCTTCGAGACGGGCGGCTCCTCACCCCGTCGGCGTGGGGGGGATCGCTCGATCGTGTCGTCCGGACCGTGGCGCGATACGGCGAGGAGAACAAGCTCCGCGACGGCATCCCGAAAGGGGAGCTCAAGAGTCTCTTGAGCCGCGAGGTTCCAGGGCCGGTCTTCGACGAAGCGCTCGAGCTCCTGCTTGAGGGCAAGGGCCTTGTCCTCAAAGGGGATCGGGTTCAACTCCCCGATGCGGCGCCGAGATTTACACCCGAACAGGAGCGCGCGCTCGCGGAACTGGAGCGGAAGCTCTCGAGTAGGGGCTTCCAGGTGCCCGAAGTCTCCGAGCTCGCGCGGGACATCCCGGCCGCCGCCCGACCCACGGAGCTGATCCGGTACCTGGCGGATAGCGGACGCGCCGTCAAGATCACCTCGGAGCTCTTCTATCCCAGGGCGCTCTGGGAGGACCTCGAGGGCCGGGTGCGGTCCCATTTCGGGAAGAGCTCGACCCTCACGATGGCCGCGTTCAAGGAAACGATCCAGGTCTCACGCAAATACGCGGTTCCGATCCTGGAACACCTGGACAGGACCGGGCTGACCCGGCGCCAAGGGGACGAGCGGGTGCCAGGGCCCCGCTTACAATCTCCGACGCGCCCCTAGGAGTGTGACCTTTCCGGCATCCTCTGATTGCTTTTTGACACCTGCTCTGCTATCCTACGAGGCGTACGGTGGGTGGATACATCTCCCTCCTTCCACTCTCCACCGCGATTGCAAGGTGGGGGCAAGCCTTCTGGTCCTCAGGGGAAGGTGTAGCGACTATGAGCCTCCTCTCCGTTGTTAAGGCCAATCCAGCCAAAGCCCTGCTTCCTCTCGCGATCGTGGTGTTCCTGTCTCTGCCGGTAAGCATCACCTTCCAGTCCCAGGTCAAAGCGATCGGCCCGACCGTTGCGTGGGCCGGTTCGCCGGACGAAACGCTGAACCCGCCTCCTTCACCGACAAAGAGATGCGCCAAGTTGAAGAGCACCAGTGAGGGCACTAGCGCCACGAGAATCCCGATGTCGAGTCGCTATCTGTTCGGAGTTCTTTGGAGAGTGTACTGGGCGACGGTGAGGTTCTGATCGCGGAATCGTTTCCTGTCCGGTAGGCTTCGGGAAGACGACGTGAATAAGACCACGGCCGACTTGATTCGGGAGCGTGAGGAAGCGGTATCGACCGCGCGCCTCACGCAAGATCCCGAGCGACATCTGCAGTCCCTGGAAGATCTCGCCGAGATCTTCCTGCGCGCGGACAGCTACGTCCCCGCCCTTCAGAATCTCAACGAGTGCATCCAAGCCGCGGAGCGTCTAGGGCTCGAGGAGTCGCGCATCACGGCCCTCGAGTTGAAGGCGGCCGAGGCCCTGATCGACAAGGGGGATGCGCCCGAGGCGGTTCGCTATCTAGCTCGCGCCCGCGGCCGCATCGCCGCCGAGCTCCATCCCGAGCTTATTGCGCGCCTTCAGCTTCAAAGCGCTCGTGCCTTGATCGACCTGAGCCAATACGAAGAGGCGTTACGCACCTGCGAACGCGCCCACGCGTACTTCCGCGAATCGGGGCTCACCGGGCCACTCGCCCACGCCTACAACTGTTTCGGCCGGATTTACTTCCGGCTCGGCGACCTCGACAAAGCCAAGGAGTTTTACGAAGCCTCGCTCCACCTTTTCCGCTGGGATCTGAACGACGACGACGGCGTCATCCGAACGCACAACAATTTGGGCGTCCTATACCGACACCTCTCGGACTGGCGGCAGGCGACGTGGCACATGCTCCGCTCGATGGAGATCGCCACCCGCCTAGGCAACTTCGCCTACATCGCGGTCACCTGCTCCAATCTCGGGATCGTGCACCTGAAAGCCGGGTCCTGGGACGAAGCGCGAGAGCACTTCGAGCGCGCGCTCACGAACTACGTCCAAATCGGAAGGGATGCGGGGATCGCCCGCATGAGGATCGGCCTCGCGTCGATCGCTTCCTACCGGCACGACTTTGCTTCAGCGGAGGCGCACCTGAACGCCGCGAGCCAGATCACCGCGCGCCTCGGCGCCTGGCGCGAACAGGCGCTCTGTCTCATGGGCCGCGGCGATCTGCACCATGAGATGGGGCATCCGGATGACGCGCTGGGCTTTTACGACCAAGCGCTCGAGATGGCCCGCCAGAGCGCGCCCGCAGGCGATATGATCCACGAGCTCCAGCGCCGGCGCGCGGAGGTGTTCACCGAACGCGGAGACGTGGCGCACGCGATGACGGCCGCGGAGGACGCGCTCGAGCGGACCCTGCGCCTCAGGGACCAGCTCGAAGAAGGCGCGACGCGACGCGTGCTCGCGGCCATCCACACGTTGGAGGGCCGGCAGGTGGATGCCAACGCGCAGGCGCGCCAATCGATCCGCATCCTTGAATCGCTCCATGAGCGGTTCGAGCTGGCGCGGGCCTATCGCGAACAGGCCCAGCGGACGAAGGGCGCTTCCGATCCGGAGCGGTCCCGCGAGGCCCAGAATTACGCGTTCAAATCGATGTCTTTGTTCGAGCAGCTCGGGCTGGAGGACGCGGTCCGGGACTGCGAAGGGATCCTGCGCGACCTCCATGCGCCGTCCTGGCTCGTCGCGCCCCGGTCCGAGCGCCCCACGCACCACCCATCTTCGCAGAGCCAGGACATCGCCCGCGCGCACGGGTTCATGACGCAGCACCCGCGGGCGCTCGAGGTCGTGCGGAAGGCGTCGGAGCTCCTCTCGACCCCGGCTCGGGTCCTGATCCAGGGCGAGACTGGGGTCGGAAAGAATCTTCTCGCGTACATGTTCCGAACATTCGAAATCGAGCGGGGCCGACCGTTTGTGGAGGTGAACTGCACGAGCCTTCCCGGGGATCTCGTCGAGAGCGAGCTCTTTGGGTATGTGCGGGGCGCCTTTACAGGCGCGGCGATCACGAAGCGGGGGATCTTCGAGGACGCGGACGGCGGCACGATCTTCCTGAACGAGATCGGCGAGCTATCCGAGCGCACGCAGGTGAAGCTGCTGCAAGTTCTCGATGACGGCACCTACCGCCGGTTGGGCGAGGTTCGTTCGCGGCAGCTCAATGTGCGGATCATCTCGGCGACGAACAAAGATCTCGATGCCGCGGTGAAGGCAGGCTGGTTCCGCGCGGACCTTTTTTATCGCCTTGGGCAGGTTGTGCTGTCGCTCCCCCCGCTACGCGAGCGCCGCGAGGACATCCCGCTCCTGATCAGCAACTACCTGGAAGAGCTTTCAGCGCGCGAAGGGCGCCAGGTCGTCTTCTCCGAGGACGCGATGGACTATCTGGTATCGCTTCCATGGCTGGGGAACGTCCGCGAGTTGAAGCACAAGATCGAGTCGATCTTCCTCTGTGCGGGCCGCCAGGAGCTCCTCGATCGCGGGGCGCTGATGCCGATCCTCCACCCCGGCTCCGGAGCGGCGCCGGAGGCGTATCCCTCGCGTGGTTTGCGCGGTAAGGTGGACATGCTCAAGCGCGAGGAAGTGCTCGCGGCGCTCTCGAGAAACGGCGGGAACCGAAGCCGCGCCGCAATCGAGCTGGGCATCACCCGCCGGCATCTCATCCGGCTGCTCAAGCAGATCTACTAGCCGTCCCGCCGAACCGCCCTCCGGCTCGTTTCCTTCCACGCAATCCCTTTAATAGGCGTGACATCTGCGTCGCGGGTCCTCCGGGTGGTGTGACATGGGCCAAGCCCATGGCGACGTAGCCCATTACGGCGCTGGGGACGTGAAATCACTGAGACATTCAGGTCCCGTGAAGCTCCGTACGCCTCGACAGGATGCCCCTCGGCCGCACCGATTCGATCTCGTAAGGTACTCTGTTGCATGGTCATACCGCCTCTCGGATTTCACCATGGTTCCTTTCGGCCACACGGCACGTGCCATGCTTTATACGGAATCAGCCAGTGCTGTTGGATCGGCTTTGAGATGTCTCGCGCGGCAAGTGTGGGGCCGCGGACGATGGGGATCTCTCAGGAGATGCCAAGGCCAGGGCGAACCATCTACTTCAGGTCCCAGTGGACATAAAGGCTCCTAGACTGACACTTACTGGGTGCCTCATTCGTCCGCGACCCACTTTTCATACAAGTTTCAAGGGTCCCCCCCAATACGATCATTCAGCAACCTAGCTCGACACCTCGCGATCGACTCCCATGCCTGCCGGCCGTTACGTTCCGGGTTTGTGGGGCCGCACCAGAATCTCCCGTTCCCGCGTGCAGATGGCTTGTCCCGGTTTCGCGCGCCGGGGCTTTGAGACGAACTTTCGTTCGGTATAGATCACCGGAACCCGCGTCTGCTTTCGCGCCTTGCTGAAGTATGCGGCGATCTGAGCCGCCTCCACCAGCGTGGTCGGCTTGGGTTTGGAGTTTCGAGTAGGGCGACGCAGGATCACGTGGGAACCGGGAACCCCCACGACGTGAAACCAGAGATCGTGGGGGTTGGATAATCGATGGGTGATGAGGTCGTTGTCCGCGTTGTTGCGACCGACCCAGACTTCCCATCCATCGTTCGTGACGTACGTCCTTGGCCGGAGCGACTTGTGCGCCCCTGGAGTTCCGCGCCCGGGACGTCCCGCACGGGGCGCGGCGACGGCCTGTCGACCCAGATAGGTCTCTCGTACGTCGCCCCGTGCACTCAAATCGATTTTCGCGCCGGCGAGGAAGCTCCGGACTTTCCCGAGCGCATCGAGTGGCGCGATCACGAGGGCCTGGCGACGCAGCTCGTCCAATTCTGAAAGGTTTTCCCGGGTCTCGGTGAGTCGCTCGTCCGCGAGCCGCTCTCCCCGTTCACCCTTCTTGGCTTTCTGAAAGAGCCGCGCCGCGTTCTCGTCGGGGGAGAGTGCCGGATCGAGATCCACTTCGACCGTCGCTCGAAGCGAGTCCGCGAACGGATCGGGGAGTCCGACGCGGCTCGCCCCCCTTCGAATCTTCCCGAAGTTCGCCAGCAAGATCTCACCGAGCCGCCGATTCTGTTTCATCCCCCGCGCCCTCGCTCGATCGGCTTCCGCGGCCTTGGCCCGGCGCAGAAGCGTCCGCTCGGCGGAATGGAGGATCCGCTCGATCTCGTGTCGGAATTCCGTGCGGAAGGCTTCCGCGATCCTCTCGCGAAGCGCCTCGCGCGTCGAATCCCGCGTGGCGTCGTGAACCGCGGGCGGCCGGTACCCCGGCGGCATGTCGGACGGGGCCCGGCCGTCGTCCTCCTCCCGATGGAGCGCCCAGAGCATCGGGCCACGGGGCTCCGTTGCGAGGGTCAGGTTGACGCGCGGGCCCTCGGCGTCGAGGGTGAGCCGGAGGCTGCGTTCCTCCCCGCTCCGTGCGTCGAAGAGAAGGTCCAAGCCGCCGGACTCGCGCGCGCGCGCCCCCGTGATTCGGGCCTTGCGGATCGGAATCTCGATCCCTTGGAAACGCGATCCGCGCGGATCAGGCTCGATCGGCAGTTCCGAGGCGAGCGCATACCACGCGTCTTTCCGTTCGAGATGGATCCAAAGGTACGCGCGGGGAGCCCCGTCGAAGGAGATGGTGAGCGAGCGGCTGGAGTGCGCGACGACGCCTCGCACCACGCGGCCGGCGAGTGCGGGGATCCCCACGGCCACGGTCACCGCGGCCGCCCGCCCGTCAAGCGCACGAGATTGTTCGTCGCCTCTGCGTATCCGGGCAGGATCTCCACCGCGCGCCGGTAATGCGCGATCGCTTCCTCGGTCCGCCCCAGCCGCTCGACCACGACGCCGAGGTTGTTCTCCGCTTGGGCGAAACCGGGGTCCAGACGGATGGATTCCTCGTACGCCTGCCGCGCCGAATCGGGGCGATCCGCGCGGACGTAGTAATTCCCGAGGGCGTACCACGCCGGCGCGTAACGGGGTCTGAGGCGGATGAGCAGGCGCACATGAGCGAACGCGGAATCCGCGAGGCCCATCTCGTCCTCGGCGGCGCTCAAGTCCAGAAGCGATTCGGTGTACTGCGGCATCAACTCGAACGCCCGCCGTTGATGCTCCGCGGCCCGCGCGAGGTCGCGATGGCGGTAGTAGTACCCGCCGAGCATCGCGTGCACGTGCGGAGAGTTGGGAGAGTCGCGAAGCATCGAGGCGTAGAGCGCGTCCTCGTCCTTCCAGATCGAGACGCGAGGGGAAAGCAACAGGAGGAGAATGGGCGCCGCGACGCCCGCCGCGAAATAGGGGATCGCTCCGGGAAGGAGCGAGATGCCGAGCGCGAGCGCGCCGCTCGGGATGAAGAGGAACCGCTCGGCCACGAAGCCCGTAAGGAGCTTCACGTAGCACAGGGGAATGAGCGTGCAGGCGAAAAGAGAAAGGGGAATCGACCAGCGCGACCTCCGGCGGACGAGCACGACGAGACCAACCGCGATCAGGATCAGCGTCAGGAGGCCCGCGAAGAAGATCGCGTCGGGGCTTCGCAGCACGGTGATCTGGTGGCTGGCGGAAAGGGAAACCGGGTAGAGGAGAAGCGGGATATAGCGCGCGAGCACGGCGACGCTCGTGAGAATCTGGGATACGGTCCCCTCCACGGGAGAGGCGGCCGGCACGGTGTGCGCCCCAAGCACGCTGATCCGGCACGCCCAATAGATGCCTTGCGCGAGCAGGATCGGGATCGCCGCGGGGAGCAGGTCTCGAGCGCGCAAGCGGCGATCGCGCACCCAGAGCACCAACAAGAGAAGCGGTGAGGCGAAAAACGCCACTTCCTTCGAATAGAGCGCGAGCAGAAGAAGCAGGGAGGCAGGGGCCAGCTTCAAGACGACGCGCTTGATGCGCGGTCCCCACCGGGCCGCCGCCCAGAGCGACGCGAATAGGAACCCTCCCGCGATGAGGTCGGTCCTACCGGAGATGAAGGCAACGCTCTCCGGGTGCGTCGGGTGGAGCGCGAAAATCACCGCCCCCGCCGCCGCCGCGAGCGGTCTTCCCGAGACCTCCCAGGCGAAGAGCCAGAGGAAGACACAGACGATCGCGTACCAGGCAACGTTTGTGAGGTGATATCCGGCCGGCGAGTTACCGCTTAGAGCCCGGTCCGAGGCCAGGGTGAGGAGAACGACAGGACGGAAGTAATTCGGTTGGCGCATCGGAGCGCCCAGGAAGGAGTCGAATGGGGTGTTCCAGATCCTCGAGAGATCGCTGGGACCGCGGACATCCAGCTTCGCGTCGACAATCGCTATGTCGTCCCATACGAAGTCGTAGCCGAGCGACCGCCAGTAGGGCAGGACGGACGCCAGGATGACGAGGGCCGCCAGAAGGGGCCAGTAGCGGGCACGGGCCGAGTCCCAGGTTCGCTCGCCACGCGGCTTGCGGACAGCTTGAGCGGCGCGAGATGCTTGGGGGATTTTGGGTTGCGGGGCTCCGAAACGCGCCATGGGGGAGACGTTAGGGATATGGCGGCGGGGCGGTCAATCGGTATATCGCCACGCCGTACGAGGGGGGCCCTCCCGGCGAGGAGGCAAAGGGGCGGCCGCTCGTTGACTCATGGGGCCTTGCCGCGCTACATTTCGTGTCTACCCCCGAGGAGCGATCCAACCCGACATATGGTCAGGAGCATGACGGGTTACGGTCGGGGCGAGGTCATGATGAACGGCCTGCGCCTTACGGCCGAAGTCCGATCCGTAAATCATAGATTTTGCGAGCTTTCGGTCCGCTTGCCTCGGACTTTATCGGCGTTCGAAGCGGAGGCGAGAAAGCTCCTGACGGAGAGGCTCACCCGGGGCAAGGTTTCGCTCGCGGTCACGTGGGGTGGCGAAGGAGAACGCCAGGCCGAGCCTACGGCCACCCTCAACCTCGACGCGAACACGGCCGATCGATATATGGAATTGATCGGCCAGCTCAAGTCCAAGTACGGCCTGTCCGGAGACATCGACCTAAAGTCCTTTGCGGGGCTCCCGAACATATTCGTCTGGGAGGAGCCTTCGTCAAACGCCGATTTGTACCTGTCCCTTCTCCGCGAGGTCGTCACCAAGGCGGCGGACGACATCATCCGGATGAAGGAGCTCGAAGGGGAGGCCCTCAGGGCCGATCTCGAGGCCCGGGTGGACTCGATCCGGAAGCGCGTCGCGCAAATCCGCGAGCGCGCGCCCGAGCGGCTGCGCGACGCGCGCACGCGGCTGCGAGAGCGGGTCAATCTCCTTCTGGAGCAGGGGGAGCTTCCGGAGGAGAGGATCGCTCAAGAGGTCGCGATTCTCTCGGACCGTCTCGACTGCACCGAGGAATGCGTGCGACTCGAAGCGCATTGCGGTCATTTCAGGAAGCTTTTGGACGAGGAGAGCACGCCCGGGCGGAAGCTCAATTTTCTCTTACAGGAGATGAACCGGGAGATCAACACGATCGGGTCCAAGTCCTCCGATGTTCCAATCGTGGAGCAGGTGGTGGAAGTGAAGGAGGAGCTTGAGCGTATCCGGGAGCAGGTCCAAAACATCGAATGACCTCGACGCCTGGCTCCGCGCCGGGCATCGCCCATTCGTGGTCGTGATCTCCGGACCCTCGGGTGTGGGAAAGAGTTCCTTCGTGGCGGAGCTTCTGGGCGCCGGCCTGGATCTGGAGTATTCCGTGTCCGCCACCACGCGGGCGCGGCGGCCGCACGAGGCGGACGGGCGCGATTACTTCTTTCTCGGCCGTGACGAATTCCGCCGCCGGATCGAAGCAGGCGATTTCGTGGAGTGGGCGGAAGTCCACGGGGAGCTGTACGGGACGCTTCGGGGCGAGACGGAGCGACGGCTCAGGTCGGGGAAAAACGTGCTCCTGGACATCGATGTACAGGGAGGGCGTGAGGTCCGGAAGGCCTACCCGGACGGGGTGTTCATCTTTGTGCTGCCTCCATCCCTGTCGAGTTTGGAGGAGCGGCTTCGGGGGCGGGGGACGGATTCGGACGAGCGGATCCGGCTGCGCCTCGATAACGCGCTCCGGGAGATCAAGCTCGTGAGCGAGTATGATTATGCGGTCGTGAACGACGATCTCCCGTCCGCGCTGCGCCGGGTCGCGTCGATCATCGTTGCGGAAACAAGCCGGGCTTCGCGCCGGCTTCCGATGGAATCAACCTAGGACGAGGTGAGAATCTCGATTTCTTTGGAGGTACATGTGCTGGACGAAAAAGGCGTGCTTCGCTCAAGCAACATCCCGAACAAGTATGAGCTGATCATCGTGGCGGCCAAAGAGGCGCGCCGGTTGAACGAGCTCAGCCGGCAGACCGGCCTCAATCTGGGCGGGAAGGTGACCAACGTCGCCCTCGAAGAGGCGCTCAAGGGCAACGTGCTCTATCGCTACAGGGCGGAAACCGACGAGCTGAAACCGGAGATCCCGGAGAGCGCCGAGGAGTAGCGGTACTGTGGCGACGCGGTCCGGGCTCGACCAAGCGCGCGTCCTCCTCGCGGTGACGGGCGGGATCGCCGCCTACAAGGCCCCAGAGCTGGTACGGCTTCTGGTCAAGGAGGGGGCCTTGGTCTCCGTCATCCTCACACGAAACGCGCGCCGTTTCGTCACCCGCGACGCCCTTCGGGCCGTCACGCACGGCCCGGTTCTCAGCAGCCTTTTCGAGGCCCAGGCGCTCGGCCAGGGTCCTTGGTTTCCGGGCTCCCCGCCGTCCTCCCTCGGCATGGCACACATCGGAATGGCCCGCGAGGCGGACCTCCTCCTTGTCGCCCCCGCGACCGCCAACCTGCTCGCGAAGCTGGCGCACGGCCTGGCCGACGACCTTCTTTCCACCGCGCTGCTCGCCACGCGCGCCCCCGTGCTCATCGCGCCCGCGATGAACGTCGCGATGTGGGCGCATGCGGCCGTGCGCGAAAACGTCCGCGTCTTGCGCGAGCGGGGCGTGAGCTTCATCGACCCCGAAGAGGGCGAGCTCGCCGACGGCGAATGGGGTATGGGCCGCATGGCGCCCCTGGAAACGATTGTCGCCGCCGTGCGGGCCGTGCTGCCGGCCGAGCGCACCGCCAAGGGCGGGCCCGCCGATGCCGCTCCGGGGCGCTTGCCCAGGCCCGCGCGGGAAATCGCTCGTCCCGTGGAGGCGCCCTACGGCACGTCGCCGGGGCCCCAGGGCCTCTCGCTCGTGAGCCAACCTCTCTGGGGGCGGACCGTGGTGATTACAGCGGGAGGGACCGAGGAGCCTATCGATCCGGTTCGCGTGATCACCAACCGGAGCAGCGGCAAGATGGGCTTCGCGCTGGCCGACGAAGCGCGCAGGATGGGAGCGCAGGTGAAGCTCATCGTCGCGCGCACGAGCGCGCCGCCGCCCGACGGTATTCCCAGGCTCGAAGCGCTCACGGGGGATGCGATGGCCTCCACGGTCCGCGACGCCATGCGCGATGCGGACGCGCTGATCATGGCCGCGGCGGTGAGCGATTTCGCCCCCGCCAAGCCGAGCGACTCGAAGTTGAAGCGCCGGGAGAGCGGCGTGAGCCTGGAGCTTCGCGCGACGCCCGATATCCTGGCATCGATCCGGAAGGAGTTTCCGAAGAAGCACATCGTCGGGTTCGCCATCGAGACCGAGGAGGAAGAGCGGGGCGGCATGGAGAAGCTCAAACGAAAGGGGCTCGACCTCATCGCGATCAACAACCCGCTCAAGCCGGGTTCCGCGTTCGGCTCGGACCAGAACGATGTGATCCTGCTCGACCGCTCGGGGGAGGCCGAGCACCTGGGGCTGCGCTCCAAGCGCGACGTGGCGCGCGCGATCCTGCATCGCGTCGCGCGCGCTCTCGAAACCGAGGTCGTGCGGTGAGTGATCCGCGGGAGGAGCTGACGGGGTTGGCGCGCGAGGCGCGTGTGCTCCTGGAACGCGAGCGGGCCCGGGGGCGCGCGTACGTGACGTTGGTGGACCGGGCGATGGAACCTACGGACTTAGGCCCTCGACCCCGCGATGGAGCGTCGATGGCCTGGATGGCGCCCTTCGGTTCATCGCCTGATCCGCTTACCGCCCGCTCCACGACCCGGGCAAGCACGATCGCCCTCCCCGGGTTCGAGTCGCTGGTGCCGTCCCCCGTCGGCCTCGAGGTGCGGGAGGACCTCCCCGATGACTTAGGCACGTTGGCTCGGCTTGTCGCCGAATGCCGCAAGTGCCGTCTCTGCGAGACCCGTACGAATACGGTGTTCGCGGACGGAAGCGCGAAGGCGAAGCTTCTCCTCATCGGGGAAGCGCCGGGGCGTGACGAGGACTTGAAGGGTCTTCCCTTCGTGGGGCGCGCGGGGCAGCTTCTCGACAAGATGATCGCCGCCATTCAGCTTCGCCGGGACGAGGTCTACATCTGCAACGTGCTCAAGTGCAGACC
>DASXTQ010000120.1:0-45494 GCA_036505295.1 Candidatus Eiseniibacteriota bacterium | reverse complement strand
TCGGATGAATAGATGAGGAGCCCTTCGCGGACCCATCGCGGATTCCGGGCGCCCGCCGTGGGGCTCTCCGGCTCGATCTCGAGTCCGCTCCCATCCTCGAGCGCCACCGCGACGCGATCGAGGCCTTGGACGCGCACCTGGAACGCGATCGAATCCCCGCGCCAATCCGGCCAATCCGCCTCCGCGGCCTCGGGCGGCGTGATCCGATTCCATACCACGCCGGTGGGCGAAACAACCCTGCTCCCGTGGTGATCGCACGCGTGAAGAAGAGGCAGCGTTAATGCGAGAAGCGCCGCGCGCGCGGCGCGGCAGGGCGCGATTTGGCTCACGGCTTCGATCGTAACAGGGCGCAAAACAAGCGGCAACCAAGCCGGCTGGCTCGATCCGGCCTCAGCCCATGAGGATCGCGCCGGGCCGCCTCCGCGTGGGCATTCCGGGTTCAGAAGGTGGCCGCTCCTGCCGAAGAAAATTCAGGACGAGCCGAGCGGGACGCGCACGAGGCGCGATCCCCCGAACCGGCTTCAGCCGAAGCGCCTCCCCGGCAGGACGCCGGAGATTGACGAGGGCACGATGCTCCTCCTGACCCGAAAGCTTGGCGAAAACATCCGAATCGGAGACGATGTGAAGATCACGATCGTGGAGGTAAAGGGAAACCACGTGAAGCTCGGGATCGACGCGCCGCCGAGCGTGAAGGTTCACCGGGAGGAAATCTACGAAAGGATCCAAGAGGAGAATCGCCGGGCGCAAGGCTTGAAGCCGGAGGGCCCAGAAGGCACAGGGCCCGGGACGAAGTGAGTCAAACATATGAAGAGAATCCCGCGGAGCTGGACCGCTGGCTCCGCCGGTGCGATGAGGTTCTGGCGCTGCTGGATTGCGCCTTGCGGGGGTGCCGCACCCGGAGCCATCCGGTCGTCCAGGAGTCGCTGCGCGAGTCGATGCAGTGCTTGGACCTCGCGAGCGAAGATGTCGCGGGGCGCGTGCTGGGGATTCTGGATTTCTGCATTTCCGAATCGGAGCAGGGGCGCTTCGACGAAGCTGCCGAAGTGCTCGCCGATTTGAAGGAGAGCTGGACCGAAGCGATCGCATCGATTCGGAGGGACCGCAACCGTGCTGCCAACTTCAATTGAAGCTCCGGAGACCGAGGCGTCGTCGCGGCTGACGGAAGTCAAGCGCCGCATCCGCGAACGGTACTACGACCGCCCCGAGGTTCGTCGTGCTTTGAGCCGTATGGTCCTGCGCAAACTGGCGCAGGAAAACCCGGCGGGAAAGCGCGAACGCCCTGAATCCGCTTGACCGGGTCGAAAGGTCGCTGGTAAGAAGATGAGCGGCCCTTTCAGGCTCTTGAATCCCCCGATGCGGAGCCAAACGCGGAGAACATGCCGGAAACCGGCTGGGAAGCTGCGGAACTGCTTCAGCGCGCGGATCCGAACGCGAGGGCCCGCGCGGCGCAGAAGCTCCGACACGAGGATTTCGGCGCCGATCTGAACCGCGCTCTCGAGGATCGCGTTTTTGATCCGGACCCCGAAATCCGTGCTCTTGCCGTCAGCCTGATCCCTGATCTCAGGGAGCCTGTGTCCCCCGATCTCCTCTCCTCAGCTTTGCAAGATCCTTGTCCCGACGTCGTCGTCTCGGCTGCAGAAGCCTTCGCCATCCTGCGATTCCCGCGCGCCTCGGACATCCTATCCGAATGCCTTGCGATGAGACCCGATCTCGTTGGGCCCTTGGCGCTCGCGCTCGCGAGGCTCGAGGATTCCGGCGCTGAAGATCTTCTGATCGACCGGCTGGAGCAGGAGGACCCCGCGGTCCGGATCGCGGTGTTGCGCACGCTGGGGGCGTGCGGGACCGCGCGATCGGTGCCCGGGCTTACGAGCCTCCTCGGTTGCGGCCATCCGGCCGTGGAGGGGGAAGCGCTTGCGGCGCTCGTCCGCGTCCGTGAGCGCTCGCCGAATTCGGTCGTGAGGGGCGATCTGCCCACCGACCTGGTGGAGCGAGCCCTGCCGGCCCTCATGACGTCCCGGGACAGGCACCCACTTTTGACCGGAATCGCGGTGATCGGATGGCTTAGGCCGCCCGAGGGACCGGGGCTCCTCCTGGGGCTCCTTGAATCGCCTGACCGGCTCGTGCGCGAGCGGGCGCGCGAAGCGTTCGGCTCGGTCGCGGCCGGTGCGGAGCGCGTAGCACTCGAATCCATTGCCGGGATCGCGGACCGGGATCCGGCCGCCGCCGCCGCCGCGCTCGACCGGATCGCGATCGCGCGGGAGGAGGAATCGCGGACGATATGCCTCCGCCTCACGCAGCATCCCGACGCCAAGGTCCGCGAGCGCGCCGTGGCTCTCGCGGGCCGGTCCGGCGGCGCGGGAACGCCGGAGGCGTTGCTCTCGCTCGCGAGGGATCCGGTGGGTCATGTCCGCGCGCAAACGGCCGAGGCGCTCGGGGCCCTGCGCTGGAAGGGCGCGGGCCCCGCGCTCGAAGGCCTCCTGTCGGATCCCTTCCCGGACGTCAGGCAGGCGGCGCTCTCGGCTCTCGAGACGCTACGGGATCACGAGGTGGATCAGGAGCGCCTTTTCGAGTCTGCACGGGACGGTGCCGCGCGTGCCGCGGCGCTCCGTGCGTGCGACCCGCGCCGCGCCGGCGCTCCGTTTCTGAGTGCGATCTCCGACCCGGATTCCCAAGTGAGGTTGGCGGCCGCGATAAGCCTGAACGAGCATGGCGTCTGGCTTGAGGAGGCCACGGCGCTCCTCGCGGACGAGGACCCGCGCGTTCGATCTCACGCCCTGCACGCGCGGCTCAAGGCGCCGGCGGCGCTGGGTCTCGAACCGCTCGCGGCATTTCTACGGGACAAAGACGACGGCGTGCGGCAGACGTTCGCCATCGGGCTCGGGCGGACGAACGGGGTCGAGCGCGCCGCCTGGCTGCGGAAGCTCCTCGCCGATCCCTGCGCCGCCGTCGGGCGCGCCGCGGCCCGAGCGCTGGCGCATCATCACGATCCGCAAACGATCGGATCTTTGCTCGACGCCGTCTCGACGGGGCAACTGCCGGTCGCGGCGCAGGCGATCGAATCGCTGGGCTCTCTCGGGGACGCCGAGGCGCTCCCCAGACTGCGCGCGGTCGCGCGGGGGGGCGATCCAGCGTTGAGGGATCTCGCGGCCCACGCCATCCGCCGGGTCGAGGAATCGCGCGCGTGAGGTCGCGGAGCGTGCTCCCGGCGAACGGCGAGGCGCCGGTGCCGGCGCAACACGCCCTCGAGGCCGCGTGGAGCTTCCTCCGTCACGCGCCGTTCGGCGTGGTCGCGATCGACCGCGACGCGACGATCCTCGCGATCAATCCCGCCGCGTCGAGGCTCCTCGGCTACTCTCCCGAAGAGGTGGAAGGTGATGCCGTCGCGCGCATCCTGCGCGCTCCGCGAGGCGAGTCGCACGTGCCGCCGGGCGCGTGCGCCGCGCCCGAGGAGGTGCGTGAGGTGGAGGTCGTCACCCGATCGGGAGATGTGCTTCCGGTGGGGCTCAGGCTTCTTCCGCTCGAGGCGCTGGACGGGTCGCTTCAAGGCACGATCGCGCTGTTCCAGGATCTGAGGGAGCATAAGGCGCTCGAGGAGCAGTGGCGCCGCCGCGACAGGCTGGCCTCCTTGGGGGCCCTCGCGGCGGGTGTCGCCCACGAGATCCGGAATCCCTTGGCCGGGATCGGCACCTCGGCCCAGGTGATGAAGCGGAGACTCGAGGTCGGGGATCCGAGGGCGCAGTTCGTGGACCTGATCCTCGAAGAGGTCTCTCGGCTCGACCGAATCGTTACCGGGTTGCTCCAGTTCGCGCGACCGGCGGCACCGAAGCTCCAGCGTCAGTCGATTCTGCCCGCCGTCGAAAAAGCGCTCACGCTCGTTCACGAAGTCGCGGTGCGCCAAAACGTGCTCATCCGGGTCGATCGGGCGGACAGCGTTCCCGAAGTCTACGTGGATCTGGATCAGGTCTTACAAGTGATCCTGAACGTGCTCATGAATGCCCTCCAGGCCCTGGACAAGGGCGGAGAGCTGGAGGTTTGGGTGGGACCGGTTCGCAAGCGACTCGCCGATCGCTCGTCCCTGGGCCGCCGCGCCGCCGATCGGCTCGGAGTACGGCGCCCGGCCCCGCTGCTCGATCTCGTCGAAGTTCGAGTCAAGGACAACGGTCCGGGGATTCCGGCCGCCGTGGTGGCGCGCGTCTTCGATCCGTTCTACACGACCCGGACCCAGGGCACCGGGCTCGGTCTCAGCATATGCCAGAGCATCATCCGGGAGCACGGAGGCTCCATCTCGATCGAAAGCGTGGTCGGGCAGGGGACCCAGGTGCTCATTGACCTACCCGTGGAGAAACGACATGGAGACAGGCGCAGTAACCCTCGCTAAGCAGACCTTTGGGATTCTGGTCGTGGACGACGAGAGAACGCTCCGCTACGCGCTCAAGGAGGGGCTCTCGGAGGAAGGGTATCGGGTCGAGACGGCGGGGGAGATCGCCGAGGCGCTGGCGCTCTTGGATCGGGAGGAGTTTCACCTGACCCTTCTCGACCAAAAGCTTCCGGACGGGAGCGGGCTCGACCTCCTGAAGCAGCTGAAGTCGCGGTACCCCGCGATGCAGGTCGTGATCATGACCGCGTTCGGCAAGTTCGAATCCGCGGTGGAAGCGACGAAGGCGGGCTGCTTCGATTACATCGGGAAGCCCTTCGAGCTCGATCACATGAAGCTCGTAATCAAGAACGCGCTCTCCCAGGTTCGCCTTTCCGAAGAAGTGACGCGCCTGCGGCATGCCGAGCGACGCCGCGCGGGCTCGACGCTCATCGTGGGTGGAAGCTCGAAGCTCGCGAAGATCTTCGAAACCATCCGGAAGGTGGCGACCACGGGTTCCTCGACTGTCCTCCTGCAGGGGGAGACGGGTGTCGGAAAGGAGCTCCTCGCGCGCGAGATCCACGATTTGGGCCCGACGCACGACGGCCCGTTCGTCGAAGTGAACTGCAGCGCGTTTCCCGAGAACCTCCTCGAGAGCGAGGTCTTCGGCTACGAGAAAGGCGCTTTCACCGACGCGAAACGGACCAAGAAGGGGCTCATGGAGCTTGCGAACGGGGGCACGCTCTTCCTGGATGAAATCGGCGAGATGAGCCTCGGGCTCCAATCGAAGCTCCTGCGCGCGCTCGAGATGAAGCGCTTTCGCCGCGTCGGGGGCGTGAGCGACATCGTGATCGAGACCCGCGTGCTGGCCGCCACGAACCGCGACTTGAAGACCCTCGTCGTGCAGGAAAAATTCCGCGAGGACCTCTTCTTCCGTCTCGACGTGATCCGTATCGTCGTGCCGCCGCTTCGCGAGCGGCCGGAGGATATCCCGCCTCTGATCGACCATTTCATAGGGCACTGGAACCGGGAGCTGGGGAGAAGCGTGAAGGGACCCACCGATCGCGCGCTCGAGCTGCTCCTCGCATACCGCTGGCCAGGGAACGTTCGCGAGCTCAGGAACGTGATCGAACGGGCGATCCTGCTCGAGAGCGACGAGTGGATCCTGCCCGAGCATCTCCCCGTCGAGATCGTGGGCGCTTCCGGGGGCAGCGCCGCTGTGCTCGAGACCCGTCTCAAAGGCGAAGGGGGCGTTACGACGCTCGCCCAAGCCGAGCGTATCGCGATCGAGATGGCGCTGGGACAGGCGGGTGGCAACAAGACCAAGGCCGCGGAGTGGCTCGGCATCTCACGGCAGACGCTGCGGACGAAGCTCAAGGAGTACAGGATCGAGCCCGTCGCCGGACATGGCGGCTGAACGAGGCGGCGGCGACCTCACGCGCCGCCCGATGGCGGAGCTGGAGAGGCGCGTCGGGGAGCTGTTCGGTCTCTCGCTCAAGGAATGCACTCCCGAGGGATTGGCGCAGCGGCTTCGATTTCGTATCCAGGACCGCGCCTTGGATGGCGTCGAAGCCTACGCCGAGCACCTGCTCTACTCGGACGATGCCGCCGCGTGGGAGGATCTCGCGGAGACCTTGACCGCGAATGAGTCCCGCGTCTTCGGGGCGCCCGGCGATTTTGCCCCGCTCTTCGAGATCACCGCCGATCCGCCCTGGTCGCGATATGGACGTCCCGGCGCGGGCCCGTTTCGCTGCCTGAGCGCCGCGTGCGGAACCGGCGAGGAGGCGTACTCGCTCGCGATCGCGCTCGCTGAAGGGCGCGCCCGCGCTCCCGCGTTCGAATTCGAGGTGATCGGCGCGGATCTCAGCGCGAGGGCGGTCGCGAGTGCGCGACGCGCGGCGTATCCACGCGCCCGCGCGGCCCCCCTTCCCCAGGAGATCCTGGAACGCTACTTCACGGAGCGGGACGGCTGGATCGTCGCGGAGTCGCTCCGGGCCTACGTCCGCTTCGCACGGCTCAATCTGTGCGAGCCCGATTCCCTCCAGCCCCTCGGTACCTTCGACCTCATCCTGGCGCGCGATTTTCTCCCGGTTCTCACCTCCGATGGTCGACGGACGGCTTTGGCGAACCTCTCGCGCGCGCTCAGGCCCGGGGGGATCCTGCTCCTCGGTCCCGGTGACTCCATCGGTGAGTCGGACCTCGGCCTCACGCCCGTCCGGTGGGGAGACCGGTACGCGTACGAGAAACCCGATCCGGAATCCGGGCCCGCGCGGGGCGGAGCGCCCGGGGAGGATTCCGACCTTGGAACCGCGCTCGTCGCGCACCGCTCCTCGCTCGTCCGCGCCTGGGTGCGAATCCTGCTCGAGCAGCGCGGCTTCGTGGTCGATGAGGCGCCGGACGGAATCCGGGTGCTCGAGCGGGCGGTGACCGGGCCCCCTCCGGGCGTCTATCTGCTGGAGCGGACGCTCCCCCCGCAGGGCGGACCCTGGGTCGCCGACAGGTTGGAGCGGAACGGCGCGGCGCGTTCGGGGGTTCTGGTTTTTCTTGCTCCGGGCGGAAGCGCCGGGTCGGACGGGCCCTCGCCGGACGCGCGCCCTCGGGTCATCGAGCTTCCGCTCTCGAGCCGCGATCTCGACGCCGTGCTGCCCCGCCTCAAGCCCTGACCCCTTTCGCCGCCATATCCGCTCGCGATCCCGCATCGCCGCGCGCGGGGACGCTCGTCACCGCCCACGGCGCGATCCGGACGCCCGCGTTCATGCCGGTCGGAACGCAAGGAAGCGTCAAGGGCCTCTCGCCCGCCGATCTTCGAGCCTCCGGGACGCAGATCCTTCTCGCGAACACCTATCACCTCATGCTTCGTCCGGGATCCAAGGTGATCCGCGACCTGGGAGGTCTGCACCGGTTCATGGCATGGGACCGGCCCGTGCTGACCGACAGCGGCGGCTACCAAGTGCTGAGCTTGAAGGGGCTCGTGAAGGTGGCCGAGGAGGGCGTCGAATTCCGCTCGCATCTGGATGGGACCCTCGAGCTTCTGACCCCGGAACGCGCGATGGAGGTCCAAGCTGATCTCGGTTCGGATATCGCGGTCACCCTCGATCACGCGGTCCTGCTCCCGCTCGATCCGGCCGTACAGCGCGAGGCGGGGGAGCGCACGATTCGCTGGACGGAGCGCTCGCTGCGTCGCGCGCGGACGCTGGAGTCTCCCGGCGGTCTCCGTCAGCTTCTCTTCGCGATCATCCAGGGGGGCGGGAGTGCATCGTTGAGGAAGGAGATGGCGACGCGGACCGCGGCGTTCGACTGCGACGGTTTCGCGATCGGCGGACTCTCCGTGGGGGAGGAGAAGCGCGAGACGTGGGCCCTGACCCGCGCTACGGCCGAAGCGCTCCCGGTCGATTGGCCGCGATACCTCATGGGGATGGGCACCCCGCTCGATCTGCTCGACGGGATCGCGTGCGGGATCGATCTCTTCGATTGCGTGCTGCCCACCCGAAACGCCCGGAACGGGATGGCCTTCACCGCGGACGGACCGATCAACATCAGAAACGCCGAGCACACCCGCTCGGAGCTTCCGCTCGATGCAGGATGCCCGTGCGAGGCATGCGCCCTCATGAGCCGGGCCTACCTGCGTCATCTCCACCTTGCAGGAGAGATCCTCGCGCATCGAATGCTGACCTTGCACAACGTCACGTTTTACCAGACACTCATGGCTGCCGGCCGCCGCGCGATCGAGCGCGGCCTCTACCAACAATACGCGCGGGAATTTTCGGAGCGCTACCGCGAGCGGGGCGGGGACCCTCCCGCGTCCGCGTAACACGAGGAGAATCCATGCTCGACGTAGCGTTCGCACAAGCGACCCAGGCCGCCCCCGACGCGCCTTCATCCATGGACCAGATGATTCACATGCTCTCGCTGCTGGGGATCACGGTCGGGATCGTCTACTTCATGATCATCCGCCCCCAACAACGAAAGCAGAAGGAAACCGAGGCCATGCGCTCTTCCATCCGCAAAGGAGACCGGGTCCTCACGACCGGCGGGCTCTTCGGCACCGTCGTAGGCGAGAAGGAGGGAATCATCGTGCTGAAAGTCGCCGACGACGTGAAGATGGAGTTTGCTCGGGAATCGATCGTCCAGGTCAAGGAGCGCAGTGGATAAGAGGTCGCTCCAGCTTCGCTATTACGGCGATCCCATTCTCCGCCAGAAGGCGGCTTCGGTCCAAACCGTGACGCCGGAGATCCGCGATGTGATTGGCGCCATGTTCGACTGCATGTACCGCGAGCGCGGGATCGGCCTTGCGGCGCCGCAGGTCGGAATCGCGCAGCGGATCTTCGTGGTGGACGTCGAGACGGAGTCCGGGGAGCGCGCGAAATTCGCGTTGGTGAACCCGGTCATGAAGGACGCGGCCGGGAGCATCGTCGGGGAGGAGGGCTGTCTCAGCATTCCGGGCGTTCATGCCGACGTGAAACGCCACGCCGACGTGGTGTTCGAGGCCCTGGACGAGCACGGCGCTCTCGTCGTGGTCCAAGCGGAGGGGCTCCTCGCCCGAGCGCTCCAGCACGAGCTCGACCATCTGGACGGGGTGCTCTTCATCGACCGGCTGAGCCCAATCCGAAGAAAACTCCTCGAGTCCAAACTCGCGCGGATGCAATTCGGCGAAGCCGGGAAGGCCGCGTCGAGCGCGAGCGCGTCGCCTTCGTTTTAGCGGGCGGCGTGCGCCTCGTCTATTACGGCACACCGAGCCTCGCGGTTCCTCCCCTGATCCGGCTCATCGAGGACCGCAAGCCCCCTCTGCTCGTCGTGACGCGGCGCGACCGGGCGAGCGGGCGCGGCCTCGCGCTCGCTCCCTCACCCGTTCGGGCGGCGGCCGAGGCGCGCGGCATCCCGGTCTCCACGCCCGCGCGCGCGGGCGCGCCCGAGGAGATCGAGAGGCTGCGCGCGCTCGATCCGGATCTCCTCGTGCTTGTCGCGTATGGGCAGATCCTGAGCCTGGAGCTCTTGGGCGTTCCCCGGATCGGCGCGATCAACATCCATTTCTCCCTCCTCCCGAGGCATCGCGGCGCTTCTCCGATCCAGGCCGCGATCCTGGCCGGAGATCAGGAAACCGGCGTGACCGCCATGTGGATGACGGAGAAGCTCGATGAGGGCCCCGTCTTCTCATCGCTCTCGACTCCGATCGCGCCTGACGAGGACGCGGGGTCTCTGGGCGCGCGCCTGGCCGAGCTGGGCGCTCGCTGCCTTTCCGAGACCTTGTCCCGCATAGAAGGCGGCGAAATCGTGCGGCGGGACCAGGACCCCGCGGGGGCGACCTACGCGCCGAAGCTCAAACGGGAGGATTCAAGGCTCTCGCTCGCGGACGATCCGGTCCGGTTCACCCGGAAGGTCCGGGCGTTCGCGCCGGAGCCCGGCGCCTATCTCGAGCTCGAGGGGGAGAGGCTCCAGGTTCTCACGGCTTCGCCCGGGTCGACCGCCGCGCCGCCTGAGCCGAAAGGTCCACCCGGTGCGGTGCTCGCGCTGGACCGGGAGCGCGGGCTGGAGATCGGTCTTGAGCAAGGCTCGGTCTTGCTCCAGAGCGTGCGCCCGAGCGGACGGAAAGCGATGCCCGCATTCGCCTACGCGAACGGGGCGCGAATCAAGCCCGGGTCGCGGCTTCCGGTGAAGGGTGTCCCGGCATGACCGCGCAGAAACGCGGCTACCCAAAGTCCCGCGCCAGGAGGAAGCCGCTCCCCGCACGCGAGCTCGCGCTCCAGATTCTGGTCACGACGGAGAGCCGGAGCGCCTACTCCGACCGGCTTCTCGAGACGAGATTGAGGGCGGCGGCGCTCCCTCCTGAGGAAGCGCACCTGGTGACGGCGCTCGTGCAGGGCACCCTCCGGCAGCGCGGAACCCTCGACCATCACCTCGCGACGTTCGCGCGGGAGAACTGGAACGGACTGCCCGCCTGGATCAAAGCCGCGCTCCGGCTGGGCGCCTACCAGCTTCTCTTCATGGACAGGATTCCCGCGTCGGCGGCCGTCGACGAGAGCGTGAAGCTGGCGAAGAAATACGGTCACCCGGGAACGGCCGGCCTCGCCAATGCAATTCTACGTCGCCTCGCGCGCGGCGAACGGGCTCCCCTCCCCGACCGCGGCTCCAGTCCGGTCGAGTATCTTTCGGCATCCCGGTCGCACCCTCGATGGATCGTGGAACGATGGGTGGCGCGATACGGCAGCGAAGAGGCGGAGCGGATGCTCGAAGCGAATAACGAGGACCCCTCGGTCACGGTGAGGCCGACCCTCGCGCGCGCCTCCAAGGGCGAGATCCTGGATCGGTTGCGGTCCGAGGGATTCGAGCCTGAGCCTGCCCCAAACGGAGGCCTGGTGTGGATCGTGCGCGGCGGATTCGTGCCCTCCCGCTCTCCGGCCTTTCGCGAGGGGCTCATCTCGCTCCAAGATGAGGCCGAAGCCGCGGTCGTCCCGATCCTCGCCCCCGAGGCCGGCGAAACCATCCTCGACCTTTGCGCGGCACCTGGGGGGAAGTCGGCGCAGATCGCCGAGGCGGTCGGGAGCACCGGGCGCTTGTTCGCGCTCGAGCGTCATCGGAGCCGCGCGCGGGCGCTTCGAGAGAACCTGAGCGGCCGGCTTCGCGCGGGCCGGGTGCACGTGATCTGCGGGGACGGCTTGAGCCCGCCGTTCCGCGCCGCCTTCGACCGGGTCCTGGTCGATGCACCGTGCTCCGGCCTCGGCGTTCTGAGGCGGCGCGCGGACGCGCGCTGGCGTAAGGAGGAGTCCGGCATCGCCGCGATGGCCGCGCTCCAGGCGCAGCTCATGGACGCAGCCGCGGCGCTGGTCCGCCGCGGCGGTGTCTTGGTGTATAGTGTCTGCTCCTTGGAGCCTGAGGAGACCCATGACGTCGTGGAACGCTTCCTGCGAGCGCATCCCGATTTCGTGCAGGAGAACGTCGATCCCTACCTGCCGCCCGGATTCCGCTCGGGTGCGCCCCACTTGAGCGCGACGCCACAGCGGCACGGCACAGACGGCGTTTTCGCCGCGCGCGTTCGCCGCCGATGAAGGATTCCTTGGACGTCGACCTGGAGGAACAACTGTCCGAGATGCCCGCGGCCCCGCCGCTGCCGCCAGGCGAACGCCGCCGCGGCCCGCGCTTTTCGTTTTGGTCGGGAACCCTCCTGCTCGCCGGCGTGGCGCTCCTGGGCGGCTTTCTCGTGATGAACCTCGTGCTCATGCCGAGCTTCACCCGGCAGGGCGCAGAGGTGCAGGTCCCGGAGGTGATTGGCCAGAGCGAGATCGAGGCGGAGCGGGTCCTCGCGGCGGAAGGGCTCAAGCTTTCCAAGATCTCGGAGCAATGGAGCCCGGACGTGGCCCGCGGATTTGTCATCTCGCAGGATCCAGCCGGAGGCGGGGTGGTGAAGCGCGGGAGGCGGATCTCGGTGATCGTGAGCTTGGGCGCGCAGGGAACGAGCGTGCCGCTCCTGGACGGCGTGACCGCGCGTCAGGCACAGCTTCTCCTCGAGGGATCGGGCCTCCGCGCGGGCCGGATCGCGAAGGTCTACACCGACGAGGTGAGCAAGGATCTGGTCGTCGCCTCCGATCCGCCCGGGGAAACCCTCGTGCAGCAGGGCACGGTGGTGAATCTGCTCGTGAGCCTGGGTCCGAGGCCGCAGAGCTACCTGCTCCCGGATCTATCGGGTAGAGACATCGGGGAAGCGGTGCGGAGCCTTCGAGAAGAGGGCTTCGCGGTAACAGTCCGGGAAGGAGGACCGAGGCAAAAGAGCGGGCTCGTATCCGCACAGGAGCCGTCCGCGGGGCACCGCGTGTCTTCGCGTGACTCGATCGTGCTCTACCAGCACCCGTGAGCGCCCTCGGTCCGGAGGGTGCCGCCGGCTGGGCCCGCCGGCAGCGGAACCGGATTTGCCCGTCCATCCTGTCCGCCGATTTTTCCCGCCTGGGAGACGAGATCGCGTGCGTGACCCGCGCGGGGGCCGATTTCCTCCACGTCGACGTCATGGACGGCCAGTTCGTCCCGAATCTCACCTTCGGACCGATCCTCGTCCAGGCCATGCGTCGGCTCACGCCGATTCCGCTGGACGTTCACCTCATGATCGTCGATCCGCTGCGCTTCCTCGACGAGTTCGCGGAAGCGGGTGCGGACCATTTGATCGTCCACGTCGAGGCGGTCGAAGATCCCGTCCTGGCCTCACGCAGGATCCGCGCGCGCGGGCTGCGCGCGGGGCTCTCGATCAAGCCCGCGACTCCGCTTCCGCGCCTCCTGGGGGCCCTCTCCGGATGCGACATCGCGCTCGTCATGACGGTCGAGCCGGGGAGGGGCGGGCAGGCGTTTCTCGATGGATCGGAGGAGCGCATCGCGACGGTGCGGGCCGCCATCGACGACGAGAAGCTCGACTGCCTGCTGGGGGTCGACGGGGGCATCGACCCAAGGACCGCTCCGCGGGCCGCACGCGCGGGCGCGGATACGTTCATCGCGGGGCATTCGATCTTTCGCATGCCCGATCCGGCCGCGGCGCTTCAGACGCTGCGTCGAAGCGTCGAGCCCGGGTGAACGTACTGGTGACGGGCGGCGCCGGATACATCGGGAGCGTCGTCGTGGAGGAGCTGGTCCGGGCGCGCCATTCGGCGATCGTGCTCGATGATCTCTCCACAGGCCACCGAGACGCCGTTGCGCCTCTCGCCTACCTCGTCGAAGGGAGCGTCGGTGATCCGGAAAGGCTCGGTCAGGCCTTTCAGGCAAAGAGCATCGATTGCGTGATCCACCTGGCCGCGAAATCGGTGGTCGCCGAGTCGGTGGCGAAGCCCGATCTCTATGAGGAGGTCAACGTCACCCAGGGGGCCATTCTCCTCGACACGATGCGCGCGCACGGCGTGACCGATCTGGTCTTTTCCTCCTCGGCCGCGGTCTACGACCCATCCGCTCCCATGCCGCTCACCGAATCCTCTCCGCTCCACCCGTCGAATCCCTACGGAGAAACGAAGCTTCGGTTCGAGCGCATCCTGGAAGAGCGCGCTGCGACCGGGGGGATCCGTTATGTGGCGCTGCGCTACTTCAACGTGGCGGGGGCGAGCATCGATCGAGGCGAGGATCACCGGGATGAGACGCACCTGATTCCGCTCCTCCTGGATGCCGCGCGCGGGGCGCGCGAGCCGGTGCCGATCTACGGGTCGGACTATCCGACCCCGGACGGAACCGCGATCCGCGATTATGTTCATGTGGTTGATCTCGCCGAGGCGCACGTGCGCGCCATCCGCTATCTCGCCGAGGGGGGAGAAAGCCGCGCGTTCAACCTGGGCGCGGGACGAGGCGCATCCGTGCGGGAGGTGGTCGCGGCGGTTGAGACGGTGACGGGGAGGCCCGTGCCCACCGTTCCGGCGCCCCGGAGAGAGGGCGACCCGCCTGCGCTGATTGCCTCGCCGGATGCCGCGCGCCGCGTGCTAGGCTGGAGGCCTCAATTCGAGAGCCTGAGCGTGATCCTCGAGACTGCTTGGGGGTGGCGGGTGCGCCATCCGGAGGGCTACAAGGAATGAGCGACAGGGACGACGAAAAGGGATCGCGGCGTGAGGAGCACGAGCTCGCTCACGAGGCTTTGGTGTCGGTTCGGGAAGTGCCGGACGAGCAGACCGCGACCATGCTGTGCGATTTCTTGAGGAGCCAGGGGATCGAGGCCGTAGCGCAGCCGGTCCAGATCGCATGGTTCAGCACGCTGGAGACGCTCCACCACGGATTCTGGGGACGGGTCGAGGTGCTGGGGAAAGACGCCGACCGCGCGCGCGCGCTCATCGAGGACTACTTGGCGGCGACCCCGGAGCAGGGCCCGCCCGAGGAGATCGCCTGACCTCGGTTGGAAGAGGTGAACTCGGGGCAAAGGCCACGCCGCTTCTTACCCGCGCGGCGCTCGAGGCGCGCGTCCGGAGCTTCCGCGGCCGCCGCGTGGTCGTGATCGGAGACGTGATCCTCGACCGCTACCTCTGGGGCCGCGCCACGCGCGTCTCTCCCGAAGCGCCCGTGCTGGTGGTCGACGTGGAGCGCGAAGAGCTTCGCCTGGGCGGGGCGGCCAACGTGGCGCACAACGTTCGCGCGCTCGGGGCGACGCCCGTCTTGATCGGGGTCGCGGGGGCCGACGCTGCGGCCGAGAGCCTGAGGCGAGAGCTCCACGCGCGCGAAGTGGACGCGGACGGCGGCGTGCTCAGCGATCCCGCGCGCCGCACGACGCTCAAGACGCGCATCATCGCGCACCATCAGCAGGTGTTGCGCGCCGACGAGGAATCCCGCGAAGCCCCCGCATCCTCCGTGATCGACGAGTTGTGGCGGCACATCGAGCGCGCGCTTCCCGACGCATCGGCGGTGCTCGTCTCCGACTACGGCAAGGGGGTCGTATCTCCGGCAATGCTGGATCGGCTCCTGCCCGAGGTCAAGAGACGCGGCATTCCCTGCGCGGTCGATCCCAAGGAGGAACATTTTCTCCGGTACCGCGGCGTCTCGGTGATCACGCCCAACGTCGCGGAAGCTTCCCAGGCATGGGGGCGCAGGATTCGTAACGGCGAGGATCTGATCGAGGCGGGCTTCGAGCTCCGGGACAAGCTCGACGCCGAAGCGGTCCTGATCACGCGCGGCGAGGAGGGGATGTCGCTCTTCACGTCGGAAGGACACGAGCATTTTCCCACCCGGGCGCGAAAGGTCTTCGACGTGACCGGAGCGGGGGACACCGTCGTCGCGACAATCGCGACCGCGCTCGCCGCGCGCGCTCCCCTGGGAGAGGCGTGCGTGCTCGCCAATCACGCGGCGGGGCTCGTGGTGGCGGAGCTTGGAACCGCGGCCGCGACCGCGGCGAAGCTCATCGAGTCCTTGGGAGATCTGCCCGTTGGGTGAAATCCTCACCCTCGAAGAAGCGAAGCGCCGCCGGAAGGCCGCCCGGATCCTGGGCCGGCGTTTCGTGTTCACGAACGGCTGCTTCGACCTGATCCATCCCGGCCACACCGAGCTCCTGCGTCGCGCTCGAAGCCTTGGGCACTACCTCCTCGTCGGAGTGAATTCAGACCGGTCGGTCCGCGCGATCAAGGGTCCGGAACGCCCTGTCCAGGGGGAATCGGCGCGCGCGACGGTCGTGGCCGCGCTCGCGAGCGTCGACTACGTCGTGCTCTTCGACGAAGAGACCCCGCTTCGCCTGATCGAAGAGATTCTCCCGGACATTCTGGTGAAAGGCGGGGACTACGCCCCGGCCAACGTCGTCGGGCGCGAGGCCGTCGAGCGCGCCGGCGGGCAGGTCCACCTGATCCCGCTCGTGCCTGGATTTTCGTCGTCTTCCCTCGCCGATCGAATCCGCTCGGGGCGCCCCTAGCCCAATTCAAGACTCCGCAACAACCTCTCGCCGAGGGCTTGACAGGGGCAGTGGGTGGCGGCTAAGGTGTTGTGTTACCCCAATGTAGTGAATCCAGTGCGACCCTGATCGGTGACATCCTGCTCCGCGGCGAGCGGCTCGAAGCTTTCGCTGCATTACTCGGGATACGCCGGTCCTTGCACGAACCCTTGGAGGAGGTGTGCCTCGAGTGAGTAAGGCCCGACGTGTTGTGATCATGGGCGCCGGCGGACGCGATTTTCACAACTTCAACGTATTCTTCAAGAAACGTCCCGAGTACTTCGTGGTGGCGTTTACAGCCTCCGCCCAAATCCCCGGCATCGACTCCCGCCGCTATCCCCCTTCCCTGGCCGGCGGACGATATCCCAAGGGAATCCCCATCGTCCCCGAGCAGGAGCTGCCGGCCCTGATCCGCGAGCACGACGTCGACGAAGTCGTGTTTGCCTACAGCGACGTCTCCCATGAATACGTGATGCACAAGGCATCGTGGATCGCGAGCTTGGGCTGCGACTTCACGCTCATGGGTCCGAACGCGACGCAGCTCAGGAGCCGGGTCCCGGTGATCGCGGTGAACGCGGTGCGCACGGGCTCGGGGAAGAGCCAGACCACGCGCAAGGTCTGCGAAATCTTGAAATCGATGGCGAAGCGGGTCGTCGCGATCCGCCATCCGATGCCCTACGGCGATCTTTCCCGCCAGGGCGTGCAGCGCTTCGAAACCTACGCCGACCTGGACCGGCACAAGTGCACCATCGAGGAGCGCGAGGAGTATGAGCCGCATCTCGACCGGGGCACGATCGTCTACGCGGGGATCGACTACGCGGAGATCTTCCGAGAGGCGGAACAGGAGGCGGACGTCATCGTCTGGGACGGCGGTAACAACGATTTCTCGTTCGTGAGGCCCAATCTGCAAATCGTGGTGGCGGATCCGCACCGGCCCGGCCACGAACGCTCCTACCATCCCGGCGAAACGAACGTGCGGCTCGCGGACGTGGTCGTGATCAACAAGGAGACGACGACCGACTACGAGAACATCGAAGCGGTCCGGAGCTCGATCCAGGACCTCAATCCGGGCGCCGTCATCATCGACGCCGCCTCGCCGATCACCGTCGATCACCCCGAGCGGATCCGCGGCAAGCGCGCGCTCGTGATCGAGGACGGACCCACCCTGACCCACGGGGAGATGAAGTACGGCGCGGGCGTCATCGCCGCGCGGCGCCACGGGGCCCGCGAGATCGTGGATCCCAGGCCCTGGCTCGTCGGAGGAATCAAGGACACGTTCCGCCAGTACCCGAATATCGGTCCGCTCCTCCCCGCGATGGGATACTCGAAGGAGCAGATACGGGATCTCGAGCGCACGATCAACGGATGCGAGTGCGACGTGGTGATCGTCGCGACGCCGATCGATCTGAGACGCCTCGTGAACATGAAACGCCCGGCCGTGCGCGTGGGCTACGAGCTCGAGGAGATCGGCCGGCCGAAGCTCGAGGACGTGATCCGAGAGAGGCTGAATCTCGTGGAAGCCGCCGGATTCAAGAAGCCCGGCACGAAGCGCGCCACGAGCGAAGCCGGCCTGGGCACAGGCGGCATGAAGCGGGCGGCCCGGAAGGCCGCGCGGGTAAAGACCAAGCGTTGAACCTGCACGAATACCAGTCCAAGGAGATCTTTCGAGCCGCGGGCATCCCGGTCCCGCCCGGTGAGGTTGCCTCGAGCGTGGAGGACGCGCTCCAAGCCGCGGAGCGTCTCGGGTATCCGGCCGTGGTGAAGGCCCAGGTTCTGATCGGCGGCCGCGGAAAGGCGGGGGGCATCAAGGTGGTCCGCAGCGGTGAGGACCTTTCGCGCGAGGCGGGGCGCATCCTCGGCATGGAGCTTCGCGGTCTCAAGGTGAACCGCGTGCTGATCACGCCCTCGGCGGACATCGCGCGCGAGTATTACGCGGGAATCGTTCTGGATCGGAAGAACGAGGCGCCGCTTCTCATGGTGAGCCCGGCGGGCGGGATCGATATCGAGGAGGTCGCGCGCTCGACGCCGCAGAAGATTCTCCGAATACCGATCGACGCAAGGGGGCTCCCGGCCTATCGGGCCCGGGCCGCCGCGCGGTTTCTCGACAAGGACCCGGCGGTTCAGAAACGGATCGTTCCCATCCTGATCCGGCTCGTGCGCGCCTACCACGACCAAGACGCCTCCCTGGCCGAAATCAATCCACTGGTCGTCACGAAAACGGGCGAGGTCCTAGCGCTCGACGCGAAGATCGTGATCGACGACAACGCGCTCGACCGGCATCCCGACCTCGCCGCGATGCGCGATCTCTCGGCCGAGGATCCCGGCGAAATCGAAGCGCGCGCCCGCGGTCTCTCGTACGTGAAGCTCGACGGGACGATCGGGTGCGTCGTGAACGGCGCGGGGCTCGCGATGGCGACCATGGACCTGATCCAGTTCCACGGAGGGAAGCCGGCAAACTTCCTGGACATCGGGGGCTCGTCGAATCCGGACAAGGTCGAGGCCGCGATGCATATCCTGACCGGGGATTCGCGCGTGCGGGCCGTGCTATTCAACATTTTCGGCGGCATCACTCGCTGCGACGACGTGGCCCGGGGCCTCCTCCTGGCGCTCGACCGGCTGCAGGTGAGGATCCCGATCGTGATCCGCCTCACCGGCACCAACGAGAGGGAGGCGCGCGAGATCCTGGGAGAGCGAGGGCTCATGGCCCTGAGCGATATGGACGAAGCCGTGCGGGCCGTGATCGCGCGCGCCGCGGAGGCGGCGTGAGCGTTCTGGTCGGACGCGGGACCAAGGTCGTAGTGCAGGGGATCACGGGACGCGACGGCTCCTTCCACACGCGCGGCATGCTCGACTACGGCACCAAGGTCGTCGCCGGCGTCACCCCCGGCAAAGGCGGGGAAGAGGTGCATTCGGTTCCGGTCTTCGACTCGGTCGAGGAGGCGGTGGCGAAGACGGGCGCGAACTGCTCCGTCATCTACGTCCCCGCGGCGCTCGCCCAGGACGCCATCTACGAAGCGGTCGACTCCGGGATCCCGCTCGTGGTCTGCATCAGCGAGGGAATCCCGGTGCGCGACATGGTGGAGGTCTCCGCGTATGTGCGGGGCCGCGGCGGACGCCTTGTCGGGCCGAATTGTCCGGGCCTCATCTCGCCCGGTTTGTGCAAGGTGGGGATCATGCCGGGAACGATCGCAAAGCCCGGCAAGGTGGGTGTTGTGAGCCGAAGCGGCACGCTCACCTACGAAGTGGTCTGGCAGCTCACGCGCGCGGGGCTGGGCCAATCCACGTGCATCGGCATCGGCGGGGACCCCATCGTAGGGACCCGGTTCGCCGATATGCTGAGCCTCTACGAGCAGGACCGAGGGACCGAAGCGATCGTGCTGATCGGCGAGATCGGAGGTAGCGACGAGGAAGACGCGGCGGTTCTCATCCGGCGCGCGATCACGAAGCCGGTCGTCGCGTTCATCGCGGGACAGACCGCGCCCCCCGGGAAGCGCATGGGGCACGCGGGCGCGATCGTGTCGGGAGGTTCCGGCACGGCCCAGGAGAAGATGGCCCGCTTCCAGGAGGCCGGCATCCCGGTCGCAAAGACCCCGTCCGAGATCCCGGGCTTGATCGCGGCCGCGCTCCGGCCGAAACGAAAGTCGAAGCTCAAGCTCGTGCGCGGGAGGGCGAAACGATCGGCTCCCGCCAAGGCCTCCCGGCGGCGCGGCCGCTAGCGGCGCCTCGGTCCCCCGCCTCCACCCAGACCGGACCACCGCTCCGCGTGAGATTCCTGCTCGGAAATGAAGCCGTGGCCCGTGGCCGCGCGTCTAGCGCGGCCGCCATCGTAGCCGCCATCGTAAGGGAGGGAGACTTGGAGGACACGCTCTTCATGATCAAACCGGACGCCGTTCTGGGCCACCAAGCCGGTGCTATCCTGGCCGAGGCCGAACGCGCGGGGTTCGAGATTCTGGACCTGCGCCTCGTGAGGCTCGCGCCGCGCGACGCGCGGCGCTTCTACGCCGTGCACGAGGGGAAGCCCTTCTTGGACGAGCTGGTCGAGTTCATGTCGTCCGGCCCGGCGATCCCCTGCCGACTCAGGCGAGAGAACGCGGTCCAGGCGCTTCGCGATCTGATCGGCGCCACCGACCCCAAGGACGCCAAGCCGGGCACCATTCGCGCCCGCTTCGCGGAGAGCAAGGGGCGGAACGCGGTTCACGCATCCGATTCTCCGGAGGCCGCGCGTGCCGAGATCGAATTCTTCTTCGGAGACGGGTCGGCACGTCGCTAATCTAAATAAGAGCCATGGAACTCAAACTACATGAAGTCGACGAGGGGCAAAGCCGGCTCGAGGCCGATCTTGCGGCCGATTCCGTGGGAATCACCCCGCAAGATGTTACGCTGGAGGGCCCGCTCAAGATTGGACTTAGCCTGGATCGTCGCGGCGACGAGATTTGGATACGCGGGACCGTGCATGCTATTGCCCTGCAACAATGTAGCAGGTGCCTCGTCGACTTTTCCCAGATTCTCGAATTGGATTTCGAGGTTTTCTGTGCTAAGTTGCCGCCTGCCCGCACGATGAGCCCCAAGGCCCTTGATGAAGAGGACGGGGGGGTCCATTTCCACGACGGCCACGTGCTCTCCATCGACAGCGAGATCCGGGAAGCAGTGCTCCTTGGTCTTCCCATGAGGCCGCTCTGCCGCGATGCGTGCGCGGGCCTTTGCCCGCGGTGCGGCGAAGATCGCAATCTAGGGCCGTGCCGGTGCGTCGGCGCGGCCGCCGGCTGAGCCGGAAAGGCGCCGGACCTACGTCCCGCACGGCCGGCCGCGAACATCCAACGAAGGGAATGTTGAACGATGGCTGTACCCAAGAGAAGGCATTCGAGCACCCGCGGCAAGAAGCGCCGCACCCACTGGAAACTCGCGGTGCCGTCGCGCTCACTCTGCCCCCACTGCAGCCAGCCGAAGCTCCCGCACCGCGTGTGCGGGCATTGCGGCTACTACGCGGGCGAAGAAGTGATCTCGCAGGAGGAGTTGAAGAGTACGTAAGGGCGGGCACGGGGCGACGGTGAGCGAGCGAGCCGGAAGGCCGGTCATCGGGGTGGACGCCATGGGCGGCGACCTTGCCCCCGGTGTGGTCATTCAGGGCGCCATGGAGGCGATCCGGGAATCCGCGGGCGCCTTCGGGGTCGTGCTCATCGGCGATGAGGCGCTCGTCCGCGAGGAGGCCGCCCGCCTGCGTTTGGGCGCCGAGCTCCCCGACGTGATCCACGCATCGGAGCGCGTGGAGATGGGTGAGTCGGCCGCGACCTCCGTGCGGAAGAAGAAGGATTCCTCGATCAACATCGCCGCGCGCCTTCACAAGGAGCGCAGGACCAACGCCATGGTCTCCGCCGGAAATACCGGCGCGGTTGTGGCCGCGGCCCTGTTCGGCCTCGGCCGGATCGAGTCGGTGCAGCGTCCGGCGATCGCCACGGTGCTCCCTACCCCGCAGGGGAACGTCGTCATTCTGGATGTCGGCGCCACCTCGGATTGCAAGCCGTACCACCTCCACCAATTCGCGATGATGGGCAGCATCTATGCCAGGCTCGTTCTCCATGTGGAGCGGCCCCGCGTCGGGTTGCTGAACATCGGCGAGGAGGCGGAGAAGGGGAGCGAGCTCTACTACGAGGCGCACCAGCTGTTGAAGCAGAGCCCCGTGCATTTCGTCGGAAACGTGGAGGGCCGGGACATCATCCTCGGCACCGCGGACGTCGTCGTGTGCGACGGCTTCGTCGGAAACGTGCTTCTCAAATTCGCGGAGAGCGTGATTCCCAGCGTGGGCAATATGATCAAAGACGAGATCCGGAGCGATCCCCTGAGCATGCTGGCGGGGCTCCTCTTGAAGCCTGCCTTCCGGAGGCTCAAGCGCCGCATGGACTATGCCGAGGTCGGCGGGGCGCCGCTCCTGGGCGTCGACGGGACCTGCATCATCGCACACGGACGATCCAACGCGCGCGCCATCAAGAACGCGATCCGTGCTGCGGCGCGGTGCGCCGAGGCGCGCGTCGCGGATTTCATACGCGACGACCTCCAACGCCTGGCGCCGGAGGCCGCATGATCGCACCCACGCGCGACGTTCATATCGTCGGAGTCGGATCCTGCACGCCGGACCGGGTCCTCACGAACAAAGATCTGGAGCAGATCGTCGACACCTCGGACGAGTGGATCACGACGCGAACCGGGATCAAGGAGCGCCGCATCGCCGATCCCGAAACCTCAGCTTCCGTTCTCGCCACCGAAGCGGCGCGCCGCGCGGTCCGGGACGCGGGGTTGAAGGGGGAAGACCTCGATCAGATCATCGTAGGGACCGTGACGGGGGACCGTCCGTTCCCCTCGACGGCGTGCCTCGTGCAAGACCGGCTCGGCGCTTCGCGGGCGTACGGCTTCGACATCTCCGCGGCCTGCTCCGGTTTTCTTTACGCGTTGTCGCTCGCGCGCACGCAGGTCGCGACGGGGGCGGCGGACACCGTGCTCGTGATCGGGGTCGAGACTCTTTCGAAGATTGTCGACTGGACCGACCGCAACACGTGCGTGCTCTTCGGTGACGCGGCGGGCGCCGTCGTGCTGCGATCGACGGGAGAGCCCGGCGGGATTCTCTCCACGAGGCTCCATAGCGACGGCTCGCTCACGAAGCTGCTGGAGATGCCGGGGGGCGGCTCACTCCATCCCGCATCGCACGACACCGTCGACCGAAAGCTCCACTATATCCGCATGAGCGGGAACGACGTGTTCAAGTACGCGGTACGCGCCATGGAGTCGGTGGCCTGCGAGGCGCTCGAGGCCGCGGGGCACAAGCCGGAGGAGCTGGATCTCCTGGTCCCGCACCAGGCGAACTATCGCATCATCGACGCGACCGCGAGGCGTCTCGGCCTGCCGATGGAGAAGGTCTTCGTCAACCTGGACCGATACGGAAACACCTCGTCCGCCTCGATCCCGCTCGCGCTCGACGAGGCGAAACGCCAAGGGCGAATCAAGCCCGGCGATCTCGTGGAGCTGGTCACCTTCGGCGGCGGTTTCACGTGGGCCGCCGCCGTGGTGCGCTGGTGAGCCGGATCGCGTTCCTTTTCCCGGGCCAGGGCTCGCAGGCGGTGGGCATGGGCCGCGCCCTAGCCGACCGTTTTCCGGAAGCGCGCGAGGTTTTCGAGCGTGCGGACCAGGTGCTCGCCATGTCTCTCTCCTCCCTCTGTTTCGACGGACCCCTCGATACGCTGAGCCGGACCGAGAACACGCAGCCCGCCCTGCTGGTCACCAGCGTCGCGGCGGCCCGCGTGCTCGAGCGCCGCGGCGTACGCCCTTCGGCAGGGGCGGGGCACAGCGCGGGGGAATTCGCGGCACACGTCGTGGCGGGATCGCTTTCGTTCGAGGACGGGTTGAGACTCATCCGCCGGCGGGGCGAGTTGATGGCAAACGCGGGAAGGGAGCGGCCCGGAACCATGCTCGCGGTGCTCGGCCTGGACGCGGCCGAGATCGAGAAGGTCCTCGCCGCGGTGGCGAGGCCCCGAGACCTGGCCGCCGCGAACTTCAACTCTCCCGGACAAATCGTGCTATCCGGAACGCGTGAGGCGCTGGACCGCGCCTCCGAGGAAGCGAAGAAGGCAGGCGCCAAGAAAATCGTGCCGCTGCAAGTGAGCGCCGCGTTCCATTCGCCGCTCATGGAAAGCGCGGCACGCGGGCTCGGTCAAGCGCTCGAGGCGGTCGAGATCAGGCCCGCCAGGTTTCCGGTCTACGCCAACGCGTCCGCGCGGCCGGTGCAGTCCCCGGAGGACATCCGCGTCTCCTTGCGGGAGCAGCTCCTCCGGCCCGTGCTGTGGGAGCAAGCGGTTCGCGCGATGGTGGAGGACGGCGTGCGGCGGATCGTCGAAGTGGGCCAAGGTCGCGTTCTCCGCGGTCTCGTGAAGAGCGTCGGCCGCGACGTCTCGCTCTTCGGAAGCGAGGATCCGGAGGCGGTCGAGGCGGCGGTGCAGGCGCTCCAGGAGGTCGCAGCGTGACCGATCGGCGTTTCGCGGACAGGGTCGCGGTCGTGACCGGCGGGGCGAAAGGAATCGGCCGCGCGATCGCATCGCGGCTGGCGTGCGGCGGTGCCAAGATCGTCGTGTCGGGGCGTGACGAGGCGGCGCTGGAGAAGGCGTGTACCGAGATTTGTTCGACAGGAGGCGAAGCGATCTGGGTCCAAGCCGACGTGTCCAAGTCGGGAGACGCCGACGCGCTTTGCGCGAGGACGCTCGAAGCATTCGGCAGGGCGGACATCCTCGTCAACAATGCTGGAGTCACGCGGGACAATCTGGTCATGCGGTTGAGCGAGGAGGATTGGGATCACGTCATCGACACCAATCTCAAGGGGAGCTTTCTCTGCATCCGAGCCTTCACGCGGCCTATGATGAAACAGCGGTGGGGTCGAATCGTAAACATGAGCTCCGTGGTCGGTCTCATCGGGAACCCCGGTCAGGCGAATTATGTCGCGTCCAAGGCGGGACTTGTGGGCCTCACGAAGGCCGTTGCCAAGGAACTGGCATCGCGCCATATTACGGTGAATGCGGTAGCTCCAGGGTTCATCGATACCGCGATGACAGCGGATTTGAACGAGAAGGTGCGGGAGGGCTTGAAGGCGCAAATCCCCCTCGGACGACTGGGATCCGCCGAGGACGTGGCCCACGCGGTGGCGTATCTATGTTCGGAGGAGGCCGGTTACGTCACCGGCCAAGTGCTGTCCGTCGATGGCGGTATGAGGATGTGAAGCGATCGGGCCGAAACGGGAATCCAAAAGGGAGGTGAAGCAGGGAATGGCCTCATTCAGCGAAGACCGGGTCAAGCAAATCATCGTCGATCAGTTGGGGGTCGCGCCGGAGCAGGTGACGCCGGAAGCGTCGTTCATCGACGATCTCGGAGCGGACTCGCTCGACACCGTCGAGCTCGTCATGGCCCTCGAGGAGGAATTCGATATCGAAATCCCGGACGAGGATGCGGAGAAGATGACCACGGTGGCGGATGCCATCAAGTACCTGGAATCGCACGTGCCGAAGAACGCCTGATTCGGCGCCCGGTCGAACGCGTCGAGTTCCGCGGGGATCGGGAGCGCAGGCGAGAAAACCGAGAACGAGTTCGTGAGCTATCGGAGGAATGGGAGTCCTCGGCGGGTGGTGGTGACCGGGATGGGCCTCGTATGCCCGCTGGGAAACACCGTCGAGGAATTCTGGAAACGGCTGATCGCCGGCGAGTCCGGGATCGGGCCGTTGACACGATTCGACGCCGCGGCATACGGCACGCGGATCGCGGGCGAGGTGCGCGGATTCAAACCGGAGGATTTCATGGACCGGAAGGACATCCGCCGCACGGACCTGTTCGTTCAATACGCGGTCGCCGCGTCGAGGCAGGCTTTGGACCAGGCCTCCGTTCGCGAAGCCGTCGATCCGGACCGCTTCGGCGTGATCGTGGGATCAGGCATCGGAGGCATCTCGACCTTCGAGGATCAGCACCGGACTCTCCTCGAGAAGGGCCCGAACCGCGTGAGCCCATTTTTCATTCCCATGATGATCTCGGACATGGCCTCGGGCCAGGTGTCGATCCTCTTCGGCGCCAAGGGCCCCAATTACTGCACCGTGTCGGCATGCTCCTCGGGAGCGCACGCGGTGGGTGAGGCGTTCCGGATTATCCAGAACTCCGAAGCGGACGTGATGATCGCGGGCGGCGCCGAAGCTCCGGTGACTCCGGTTTCCTTCGCGGGATTCTGCTCCATGAAAGCGATGTCCACTCGTAACGACGACCCGACCCGGGCCTCCCGGCCCTTCGATTCCCAGCGCGATGGATTCGTGATGGGGGAAGGCGCGGGAATCTTGATCCTGGAGGAACTCGAGCACGCGAAGCGACGCGGCGCTGCGATCCTGGCGGAGGTCGTCGGTTACGGCGCAACGGGAGATGCCCATCATATGACCGCTCCTGCCCCCGAGGGTGAGGGTGCAGCGCGCGCCATGCGGGCCGCCATCAGCGATTCCGGACTGCCTCTGCGCGAGTTCGGGTACGTGAACGCCCACGGCACCTCCACACCACTCAACGACAAGTTCGAAACCCAAGCCATCAAGTCGGTATTCGGGGAGCACGCGCATCATGTGGCCGTCAGCTCGACGAAGTCCATGACGGGCCACCTGCTCGGAGCCGCCGGCGGACTGGAGACGATCATCTGCGTCCTCGCGCTCGAGCGGCAGGTCCTTCCTCCGACCATCAATTACGAGCACCCCGACCCCGATTGCGACCTCGATTACGTCCCCAACACCGCGCGATCGGTCGAAGTGCGGGCAGCCCTCTCCAATTCATTGGGCTTTGGCGGGCACAACGTCACCCTGGCGTTATCGAGAAGCGTGGCACCGGAGGGTCCCTAGAGGATCCCGAAACGTGAAATTACTCAGAAAGCTGTTTGGAATGGAAAAGGCTCCCGCCCCTCGAATCGAGCATCGCGAGAGCCGTGAATTCGATCTGCGCGGATTCGAAGCAATCCTTCATTACAAGTTCAAAGACCCGGAGCTGGCACGGCAGGCATTGACCCACCGCTCCTACCTCCACTCCCAACCCGAAAAGGGCGCGGGAGAATCCAACGAGCGGATGGAGTTTCTCGGGGACTCGGTCGTAGGGCTTGTCGTGAACGAGTTCCTGTACCGGAAGTTCACCTCCCTTCGCGAGGGAGAGCTCACGAAGATGAAGTCGCTCCTCGTGAGCCGCGTCATTCTGTCCCGGACCGCGAAGCTCATGGGTCTGGGCGGATATATTCTGCTCAGCGAGGCGGAGACAGGATCCGGCGGCCGCGACCGCGCATCCATCCTGGCCGACACGCTGGAAGGCGTGATCGGCGCCGTGTATCTGGACGGGGGGCTGGAGCCCGCGCGGCGCCTCACGGAGCGGCTGCTCCTTCGCCAGGTGCACGAGATCCTGAGCGATGCAAATCTCGCGAACTACAAGAGCATGCTCCAAGAGTACGTGCAGGGTGAGTTCAAGACGCACCCGCAGTACCGGATCTCGAGCGAGATCGGCCCCGACCACGAGAAGGTGTTCACCGTCGAAGTGGTCGTGAACCAGAAGGTGCTCGGCCGGGGCCACGGGAACAACAAGAAGGAAGCGGAACAGGAAGCGGCCCGCGACGCACTTCTCCATTTCGAGAAGTTGGTGCGAGGCGAACGGCAGGATCACCGCCGACGCAGGCGTCGGGGTGGCCGTGGGCGCCGCTCGCGGGGCGGTGGCGGGCGCGGCCCGGGCGCCGGACAACCGGGGAGCCGCGGTCCGCACGAGGAGAGCCGGGAGCCGCGGGAGGCAGACGAGGCACGGGGCCCCGACGGGAGCAAATCCCCTTGGGCCGCCTCGCGGTTGCAATCCGAATCCTAGATTTGCTATAATAGGAGCGTCGTCTCGAGACAGGGGAGGAGGGTCCGTTTGGGCCCTCCTCTATCCCTTTGACCTGGAGACGACGTGGCTGAAGCTCGTACATCCTCCCTTATCTCTTGGACGGGCATGGGGACGCTGTCGCTGATTCTGATCGCGTCGCTGGCCGGCTCCGCATGCGCCGACTTCTCACCCGACCGCTCCCCCGCGATTCCCGCCAATCTCGAATTCCTCGTGCGCTCGGCCGTGGCCCAAGAGAGCGGCAATATCGAAGAAGCTGCGGTCTGGGCCGAAGCATTGACGGCCGAAGATCCGGCCTCCAGCTACGTCGCTTCGCGCTTTGCCCAGATCCTCGAGACTTCTGGCGAGGACACGCGCGCCCTCGAGTGGGGCGAGCGTGCCCTCCAATTGGACAGCTTGAATGCCGACGCGGCCATGCTGGTCGGTCGCATGCGGCTCCGCGCGGGAGAGGCCTCGGTTGCCGTACAGGCCTTGACGCCGCCGCTACGGATCCTCAGAGCGCGCCCCGAGCTCTACGCCCTGCGCGCGCTCGCGCACGAGCTCAATAAGAACTACGAGGCGGCGTTGGCCGATCTAAGGCGCACGGACATCCTGCTTCCCGATTTCGGATGGGTGGCGACAGGGGTCCTGGGGATGGCGCTCGAGGACGGTCGGCTGGATGAAGCGTCTCAAGCCCTCCAGCTGGCCCTCGAGCTCACCCCGGACGATCCCCGGACCTTGGGACTGGGGGTCGCTTTGGCCCGGCGCTTGGGCGATACAGCGCTCGAAGAGAAGCTTCTCCGGCGGCGCGCCGAAGCCGACGACGCCGTCCCCGAGCAGATCGCGGCGTATGCCTCGTACTTGTTCCGAGAGGGGGACCGGAGAGCCGCGGAGGCTTTCCTGGGTCGGATGGGGCAGCGCGGTTTCGACCCAATCGACGTCCGCGTTGAAGCCGGCCGCATGCTCCTGAGCGACGGCGACTACCGCGCGGCACTGGAGGCGGTGAAGCCGCTTGGGAAACAAAGAGCCGCGCTGCCCGTCAAGGCCCGGGCGCTCGTGGCGCTCGGGAACGAGAAGCCTGCGCTCGAGTGTTACCGGAAGCTGCTTCAACTGCGCTTCCTGACGCAGGAAGAGTCCCTGATGGTCGCGTACTTGGAGATCAAGGTCGGGAACCGGCGAACAGGGGTTTTGACGCTCGAGCAAATTCGGGAAGGGCTCCTGGCGAACCCCCGAAAGGTGCTGGCAGGAGCCCTGTGCTACATTCTCCTACGCCACCCGGAGGAAGCCGTCGCCCTCATGCGCGAAGGAGCCGTGCGGGGTCCCGAGAGCCCCCTGCTCTACGCCGAGCTGGGGCAAACCGCGGCAGAGATAGGGGATAGCCTGGTGGCTGAATGGGCGTTCCGGAAGCTCAACGGCCTGGGCAGGGAGAATTCCGAGTGCCTTTATTTCCTCGCCGCATCAGATTTAAATCAGGGAGCAGTCGATCGGGCGCTCCAGAGGCTCGATCGCGCGGTGGCGCTCAACCCCTGGAACGGGCGAGCGTTGACGCTCCTGGGGAGTATTCGCTACAGCATGGGGCAGTTGGAGTTAGCGAGAGATCTTTTGAAGCGTGCGGTTCGATGCCCCGATGCGGGTTCGGATGCCGAACGGATACTCGGCCGGGTTTGCCGGGCCCTCCGGCTGGACAGCGAGGCCCAAGCGGCCGAGTCGCGGGTGCGCGGAAAGCGTGCCTCACAGAGCCCCGCGGGGCTCACCCTCTTCGCCAATCCCTAAAGAGACCAACCCCTTCCGGAACCGGCCAGCTCCCCGCGGTGTATCCACCACCACGGAGAGTAATGTGCCCAGCGAGCTGCGTCTATTGAAGAAGCTCGACCTTGCCGAGCTGACCGATGAAGACGTCATGGAGCGTTGTGCTTTGGGCTCCGAGACGGCCTTCCGTGCGCTCGTCCAGCGGTATCGCTCGCGGATCATGAATCTGGTATGCCGGTTCATCAACGACCGGGACCGGGCGGAGGAGATCAGCCAGGAGGTATTCCTTCGCGTCTATCGGAATCGCGAACGCTACCGAAAGAGCGGCAAGTTCTCGACATGGATCTTTACGATCGCCGTCAATCTGACCAAGAACGAAATCCGTAGTCGAGTCCGGCACAAAGGGACGTTCAGCCTGGATGCGATGGAGGAAGACTCCGGAGGGCAGGGGCTCGCGTTCCCCGACCTGAAACCCCTGCCCGATGAGGATCTGAATGCGAGCGAAATCCGCCGGCGCGTGGCGGAAGCGCTCGAGAAGATCCCCGCGCGGTATCGCGAGGCCGTCGTTCTACGCGATATCGAAGGACTGAGCTACGAGGAAGTGGGGGAGATTCTCCGTATCCCCGGTGGAACGGTCCGGTCGCGCATCAATCGCGCCCGGCTGATGCTGAAGGAGAGACTCAAGCCACACTTGAATCTGGAGGACGCATGAAATGCCGGTCGGCCGAATCATTGTTCTCGTCCTACATCGAGGACGAGATCAGCCAGGAGGAGCGCCGGGCGCTGGAGGCGCACTTCATGGGGTGTCGCCGCTGCACGCTCGGAATGCGTGAGGTCCGAGCCACGATGCTGCTCATGGAGCGAATGCCCCAGGTGGCCCCGAGCGCCCATTTCGACGAGGACGTCTTCGCTCGGATTCGATCGGGCGAAGGGCTCCGCCCAAGCCCCGCGGAGCTGATACGAGAGCTATTCGCCCCAGCCCGGCTGCGCCCCGCCTTCATGGTGGGCGCCGGCGTCTGCGCCGTATTCATCGCGGTCATGCTGTCTCCCGTGGGCCAGGGACGCCTCCACCCGAAGAGCACCAATCCCGGCGTGACCATTCGAGAGCTTGAGCCAACCGCCAGCGCACCGCGTGAGATGGGGCCGAGCGCTCCGGCTGCCCCCGTGAGCGAGACCGAGCGGGCGGCCGCTCCGGCGAATCGCGACGTGGCCCCGGTCGTGGCGAGCGTCCCCACCCGCGCCGCGATGCGCGATTCGGTCGTGGACGGTATGGTCCCGCAACAGCGCTACATGGATGAGATCATCAACGACAAGTTCTACCTGGAGCGCGGACCCGAAGGGCAGGATCCCACCGTCGTCCCCGTCAACCAGACGCCCGACGACGGCGTGTACATCATCTTCTAGGCGCCACGCGCCGGACCGGAGTGCATCCGCGATGCCTGTGATCCGAATACGATCGGCGGGCGCCTCAGCACTCGCAGCCTTCGCGTTGCTCCTGCTTCTCCACTCCAGCGTAGGCGCCGCCAGCATCCTCCCGTTCAAGAGCGACGAAGCGACGCTGCTCGTCGGCGTCGATTCCGCGCGCACCAGCGTCGTGACCATGGTCGCGACCCCCGCGCGGGATTTGAAGCCGAGACCGGACGCCCCTCTGCGGCGCCTCATCGGCACGGGTGTCGTCCTGAGCCCGCACCGGGTCCTCACGACGGCGAGCATGGCGCTCTCCGGTGGAACCTTCGGCGTGCTCCTGGGCGACGGGAACCAGCGCGACGCGCGGATCCGGGGCGTGGACCGGCAATCGAATGTGGCGCTCTTCACGGTGGAGGGGCCACCGCTCCAGCCACTCCGCCAAGCCTCTCCCCAATCGCTCGCGATCGGCTCCTGGGTGGCGGTGATCGCCAACGTGAGCGTCACACGGCCGCAAATCACCCTGGGTCATGTCGTGGGCCGGGGGGAGCGGGTGGACTTTCCCTATTCCGGAGACATCGTCGAGATCGAAGCGTCGGCGTATCCCGGAGCCAGCGGCGGCGCGGTTCTGAACGAGGCGGGGGAGTGGGTCGCGATCGTCGTGGGACGCGCGGGACCCCTTCCGGCCCGCTCCTCGGCGTCACCCGTGGTCGAACCCGATGGCCCCGACCGGAAGCAATCGACCGATCTCCTGATCGCACTCCCCGTCGACCAGCTGCAGCGCATCGCCGATGACCTCGAAGAATTCGGGAGCGTGCGGCGCGCGTTCCTCGGAATCCAGATGCGGCGCGGACTCCTCCCCGACACGCTCGGCGTGCTCGTGGAGGGCGTCGTCCCGCAGAGCCCGGCCGCGCAGGCGGGGATCAAAACTGGAGATCGAATTCTTGCCTTCGAGGGATCCGTCATCCGTTCGGGCGAGGAAATCACCTCGCTCGTGCGCTCCCTCAGGCCCGGGGATGAAGTCGAAATGACCGTCTCGCGCGGCGCGGAGATCTTTCCGATGCGCACGACGCTCGGTGCTGCGGTCGGCGCGCCCTCCGCTCCGCCCCCGCCGAACCGCGCCGCGGAGCTGGGGCGCCTCAGACGCTCCCTTCGAAAGCTCGAGCAAGAAACGCAAAAGATCGAGGAGCAGATCAAGCAGCTCGAATCCGCCCCCGCCCGCTAGCGCAACCCTCGAGCTCTCCCCGCGCGCTAGTCCAGCCCCGCACGGTGTGGTAGCCTGCGGACCGACTATGGCGTTCACGACGAGAGTTGCGGCCGTTTTCCTGCTCGCGATCGCCGCGTCGGGTTGCGGCGGCCGCCCCTTCGCGGAAGGAGGCAGCCGCGAGCTCACGATCGTGACCATGCTCCCAGCCGACTCCCCCGAGGTCCTGCTCTTGCGCGCCGTCGTGGAGCGTCCCGCGATCCGGATCGAAGACGAGACTGCCTACGACGTGCATCTCGCGACCGCGGACGATCCCGGCGCGTACCGCGCGCGGACTGTGCTTTTTCTGGGTTTTGGTCCGAAGGGGAGGATCCCCGATCAGCTCGAGCCTCTGAGGGCTCCACTCGCGACCGCCGGAGCGCCGTTCGTGTTTTCTCCGGACGTGTGGCTTCGTGGACAGGCCGCGGGTATTTTCTGGACCGAAACGAGAGCTGATCTTCTTCCTGCGCTTCAGCGTTACCAGAACCGCCTCTTCGAGGAGCTGGACCGCGCCACGTTCTCCACGGTCCGCGCCCGGCTCCTGGCGCTCCCTCGCGATCACGACGCCGAGAAGAATCTCCGGCGCCTCGCGGGGTTCAGCCTCCAGGTCCCGCGCGGGTACACGCTGCGGGTGCATCCCCGCACGAAAGCCGCGCTTCTCCTGGACGAGGGCCCGCCCGCGCGGCTTCTTCGGATCATGCCGACCGACGCGGACCGTGGCCCCGACTTGAGGAGTGCGCGCGATGCGCTCGCTCGCGCGTTCCGGCCCAACGAGCGGACGCTCGACCTGGTGGAACCGACACTCACTTCGGGCGAGCTCGCCGGCGCGGTCCGGCAGATCCACGGCCGCTGGGAAGACGAGGAGGTGAGCGCCGCCGGACCGTACCGCTTCTACGAAGTCGCGCGGGAGGGAAGACGGTTCTATGTGGACCTCTCCGTCTTCGCTCCGGGGAGGCCGAAACTCCCCTATCTCCGCGAGCTTCAGGCGATCGCGGAGACGCTGACCGCCCGATGATCTCGGTTTCCATCCCCCGAGGGCGGATCCGATACCCGATCCGGGTGGCCCCGGGGATTCTCGCGCGTGCCGGCGATGCGATGCTTCGGATCCGAGACTCAGGGAAGGTTCTCGTGGTCACCGATCGGACCGTCGCGCGGCTCTACGGCGCTCGATTCCTCGCAAGCCTTCGCCGCGCCGGATTCACGCCCCACACCATCGCCCTTCCGCCGGGGGAGCGCACGAAGACCCTCGCCAGCGTGCGCCGCCTGTGCGAGCGCTGGGCCCGGTGGCACGTCGACCGGTCCGTCACGGTCTTAGCACTCGGCGGGGGCGTGGTCTCCGACATCGCCGGGTTCGCGGCCGCGGCCTACGCACGTGGGCTCGAGTGGGTCGTCTTCCCGACGACACTTCTCGCGCAGGCCGACGCAGGAATCGGCGGAAAGGTGGGGATCAATCTCCCTCTGGGAAAGAATCTCCTTGGCGCCTTTCATCACCCCCGCGGCGTCTTCTGCGATCCCGAGGCACTGAGGACGCTTTCGCCGCGGGCGTTCCGTTCGGGGTTGGCCGAGATCGTGAAAATCGGCGTCATCCGCCGCCCCGCGCTTCTCGCGAGCCTGCGCCGCCTCGCGCGGCACGGCGCGGTTGACGCCCCCGTCACGAGCTTGATCCGCACCGCGGCGAGGGAGAAGGCGTGGTATGTCTCCCGCGATCCGGAAGATCGGGGAATTCGGCAGCACTTGAACTTTGGGCACACCGTGGGGCACGCGCTCGAGGCCTCGTACGGTTACAACCGATTCACCCACGGCGAGGCGATCTCGATCGGGATGGTCGCGGCGTCCAGGTTGAGCGTCCGCCTGGCGGGGCTCGACCCGACCGCCGCGGCTGGGATCGAGGATCTTCTGCGTTTGCTGGGTCTTCCGGTCAGGCTGAACCGTTTGCCGGGGCCTGCCTTCTGGAGTGCGCTGCAGACGGACAAGAAGCGTGGACGGACGCGTCCTCGAATGGTATTGTCCCCCGCGATCGGAGCAGCTAACACCTATGAACTACATTCGCTTACCCCGCTCCGCGAGGTAATTACGAGCCTCGTCCAGAGACCCTGAGGGGGTTATGTCCGAGGACGCACGCTACGATTCAATCGCTCTCCTCGAACGGATCGCGACGCAGGATCCGTCGTCGCCGCTATACCTTCCGCTCGCGGAGCGCATGCGGGAACAGGGGAGAATCGAAGAAGCGATTCGCCTCTGCGAGGAACGGCGGGGCCGGTCTGGGCAAGGCGTTGGGGACCGCATCGTCCTAGGCCGTTGCTACCTGGCGGCCGGCCGTCTGGCCGAAGCGCGCGCCCAGTTCGAGAGCGCGGTCCAGCTGGACCGGGAGAACGTCGTCGCGCTCAAGGCCCTCGCGGGAATCCTCTCCCACGAGGGAAATCACAGCGCCGCCTCCGACTTCTACCGCGCGGTCTGCCGCATCGATCCCGGCGATCTCGAATCGCAAACGGCGCTTCATCAGATCACGTCGGGAGAATTCCCCGAGGTGAGGCCGCCTGATCTGGTGGTAGCCCAGGGGGAGCTCACGTGGCAGCCGGTTCAGCCGCCACGGGAGGAGGAATACTTAGGCGAGATATCTCTTGGTCTGCACACGATCGAGTCCTTCGACGCCGAGGCGCCGAAACCCTACGACACCAACGTGCAGGATTTCCAGGAGATGGCGCTGGAGCGCCTCGGGGAGCCCACGATCCCGCCTGAAGCAGGCGGTGACGTCGCGGCACCCTCTGTGATGGAGCCGAAGCAGGTTCCGGAGCCCCTGTCGGTGACCGATTGGACGGAGCTTCCCCGGAACCCGCCGCCCGTCCCAGAGTTCTTCAAGCCTGCGAAGACGGAGCAGAACAAGTCGGCTTTCGAGACGTGGGTGAGAAGGCTGAAGGGCGGCTCGGGCTGATGGCGCGGACCGTATGGGTTTTGCACGGCCCGAACTTGGACCTCCTGGGTTCCCGTGAGCCCGAGCTCTACGGGCGCGAGACGCTGCGGTCGATCGACCGGAAGCTCAAGAAGCTCGGGGAAGACCTTGGGCTCGGGGTGGAGTGTTTTCAAACCAATCACGAAGGCGCGCTCATCGACCGCTTGACGGTCGCGACGAGGGCCGCCCAGGGTTGTCTCATCAACCCGGGCGGCTTCTCCCATACAAGCGTGGCTCTCGCGGACACGATCCGCGCGATGACGGTCCCGGTGGTCGAGGTGCATCTCACGAACCTCTACGCACGGGAGGCGGCGCGCTCGGTCAGCTTGACGGGGGCCTACGCCTCAGGTGTCATCATGGGCTTCGGGGCACGGAGCTATGAGCTGGGGCTCCGCGAGCTCGCCTCGCGGCTCAAGGCGCCGGGAAAAGGCAGGAAGACTCGATGAATCTTCGCAAATGGGTCCGCGAAATGGTGGCGGTCATGCGCGAGGAGGATCTTGCGGAAATCGAGGTGCGCCGTTGGTTCACGACGGTGCGCGTCCGTCGCCCGGGTGGCGATACCGTGATGCCGGTAGCGGCAGCCACGGCGGAGACGCACGGCGGCGCAAGCGAGCGTCACGACGCCGACGGGAAGCCGCCGGCGAACCTCGTTCCAATCAAGTCTCCGATGGTTGGTACGTTCTATCGGGCGCCCGCTCCGGACGCCGATCCCTACGTCGAAGAAAACAGCCCGATCACCGTCGGGCAGACCGTCTGCATTGTCGAAGCGATGAAGCTCATGAACGAAATCGAATCCGAAGTGGAGGGCCGCATCGCCCGGATCCTCGTAGAAAACGCGCAGCCCGTGGAGTACGGGCAGACGCTGTTCCTGGTGGAGTCCGACACCGCGGCGTAGCCTGCCCGGGAGGGGAGTGGGGATGAACATCAAGCGAGTGCTGCAAAAGATGGTGGAACTCAAAGCGTCCGACCTTCACGTCAAAGTCGGCACGAAGCCCACCGCGCGCGTGGACGGTGCCCTGACCACGCTCGACGAGCCTGCACCATCCCAAGCGGATCTCGAGGCGGTCGTCGATCAGATCCTGACGCCGAAGCAGAAGAAGATATTCGAGGACACCAAGGAGGTGGACTTCGCCTTTGGGGTCACCGGCCTTTCGCGTTTCCGCAGCAACTTCTACCAGCAGCGTGGAACCATCGCGATGGTGTTTCGGCAGGTGCCGGCCACGATTCCATCCTTTGAGGAGCTGAATCTACCGACGGTGATCGAGGAGATCGCGGGCCGCCCGCGCGGACTCGTGCTGGTGTGCGGCACGGTCGGGAGCGGCAAATCCACCACGCTGGCGGCGATGATCGACTCCGTAAACCGGACCGTGGCGCGAAACGTGATCACGATCGAAGACCCCGTCGAGTTCCTGTACCGCGACAAGAAGAGCACCATCTCCCAGCGCGAGGTAGGGCTGGATACCGCATCCTTCGCCGAGGGCTTGAAACATATTTTGAGGCAGGATCCCGACGTGATTCTGATCGGGGAGGTCCGGGACGCGGAGACGATGCAGACGGCGCTCATGGCGGCCGACACCGGCCATCTCGTGCTCTCCACTCTCCACACGACCGACGCGCCGCAGACGATCAACCGGATCCTCTCTTTCTTCCCGCCTCACCAGCATGAGGAGACCCGGTACATGCTCTCCGCGACGCTTGAGGCGGTCATCGCGTTGAGGCTCATGCCTCGGTCCGATCAGGGGGGACGCATCCCGGCGGCGGAGGTCATGACGGTCACCGCCACGATCCGCGAGTACCTCCTGGATCCAGAGAAGACGTCCCTCATCAAGAGCGCGATCCAGGAGGGCGTCTCCCAATATGGGATGCAGACCTTCGACCAGGCAATCATGAAACATCACACGGAGGGGAAGATCAGTCTCGAGACGGCCCTCCGCTACTGCTCCAATCCGACCGAGTTCGAGCTCCGCGTGAAGGGCATTCACGCAACGTCCGACGAGTCCTGGAAGCCGTTCGAGCACAAAGAGAATCTCGTCTAGCGGAATGTTCAAGAAGCTCCTGATCGCCAACCGCGGAGAGATCGCGTTGCGGATCATCCGCGCGGCGCGGGAACTCGGAATCGAAACCGTCGCCGTCTACTCCGAGGCCGACCGGGAATCACTGCACGTTCGCCTGGCGGATGAAGCCGTCTGCATCGGGCCTCCTCCTTCGTCGGCGAGCTACCTCCACATTGCCCGGATCATCAGCGCCGCCGAGATCACCGCCGCCGACGCGATCCACCCCGGGTACGGTTTCCTCTCGGAGAATGCCCACTTTGCCGAGGTGTGCGAGTCGTGCCATATTCGCTTCATCGGCCCGACCTCGGAGATGATCCGGCTGATGGGGGACAAGGCGGTCGCGCGGAAGACCATGCTTGAGGCCGGCGTGCCGGTGACCCCGGGGAGCGAAGGAACGCTCGAATCCCCGGATGAGGCGGCGAAGATCGCGTCCCAGCTCGGCTATCCGGTGATCATCAAGGCGGCGGCGGGCGGCGGGGGCAAAGGGATGCGGATCGCCACCGATGAGTCGTCGCTGCGCAACGGGATTCGGACCGCCCAAGCGGAGGCGGAGGCTAACTTCGGGAGCGGGGCGGTTTACCTCGAGCGCTACGTCGAGAAACCGCGGCACATCGAGTTTCAGATCATCGGGGACCGGCACGGGAACCTCCTCCACTTGGGCGAGCGCGAATGCTCGATCCAGCGCCGGCACCAGAAGCTGATCGAGGAATCGCCGAGCGTCGCGCTGGACGACGATCTGCGCACGAAGATGGGGTCCGCCGCGGTGGCGGGGGCGCGGTCGATCGGGTATCAAGGGTGCGGCACGATCGAGTTCCTGCTCGGCGAGAACCGCGAGTTCTATTTCATGGAGATGAATACCCGCATCCAGGTCGAGCATCCGGTGACGGAGGAGGTGACCGGATACGACCTCATCAAGGCGCAGATCGCGGTCGCGGCCGGTGAGCCGTTACCCTGGAAGCAGGACGAAATCCGGCTTCGGGGACACGCGCTCGAATGTCGCGTGAACGCCGAGAAGCCCGATCAGAATTTTCAGCCCTCGCCGGGAAAGGTGAGCTATTTCCACAGCCCGGGCGGCCCCGGCGTGCGTGTGGACAGCCACCTCTATTCCGGTTACTACGTGCCGCCCTACTATGATTCCCTGGTCGCGAAGATCATCACGTGGGGGCGCGACCGGATGGAATCCATCGTCCGGATGCGCCGCGCTCTCGAAGAGACCGTGGTCGAAGGAATCGACACCACGATTCCCCTCCACCTGCGGATTCTGGCGAGCCCGGCCTTCCTGAGTGGGGATATCAACACCGGAACCCTGGAGGAGTTGTTGGGAACGGAGCGCCCGGCGGCGTGAAGCGCATCGATCTCGCCCTCCTACCCTCGGAGCTGGAGCGTGCTTCCCTCGACGCGCGCCAGATCGTGGTCGTCGACGTCCTCCGCTCCTGCTCCACCATCGCGACAGCGCTCATGAACGGAGCGGTAAAGATCATCCCCGTGGAGACGGTTGAGGAGGCGACCCGGCTCCACGAGACGTTGGATCCCAAATCGAGCCTCCTGTGCGGCGAGCGGGAGGGACGCAAGGTGAGCGGCTTCGCGCTCGGAAATTCTCCGCGTGAGTTCACGCGCAAGAAGGTGAACGGCGCCACCCTGATTTTCGCCTCCACCAACGCGAGCCCCCTGATGGCGGGCCCGCTGGGAGGAAGGGAACAGATTCTCCTGGGGTACGTGAACCTGAGCGCCGTGGCGAAAATGGTCTCTGATGTGGACGCGGACGTGACGATCGCCTGCGCCGGCCGGAGCGGACGGTTCTCGCTGGAAGACGCGGCGTGCGCGGGGGCTTTGATCCGCCGGCTCGCGGACGCGAAGGGGAACCTCGAGCTGAATGACGCGGCCGCTGTCGCGGGGGACTTCGACCGCGACCATGGCTCGCCGCCCGAGGCAATTCTACGCCGAAGCGAGCACGGGCGTTACCTCATCGAGCTGGGGTTCGAGGAGGACCTCCCGGTCTGCGCAGCGATCGACAGCGCTCCGGTCGTGCCGCAGCTGAAACAGGGACGCATCACGGTTTCGGCGCCCGCGGAGGCGAGGAGGGGGTAAGCAGGGAGTCCCTCGATTCCACTTCTCCCACGACGCGCACGGGCGTACGGTGCTGGGTGCCGGCCGGACCGGAGCCTCGCCATGAATCGTCCCGGCTCGACCACACTCCACGCCGCTGGGATCCTCGCCTTACCATTCGTCCTCATAGGCTGTTCTAGCTGGCATTCGATCGGAAAGGGGCTGCCCGCCGACTATGTCGCCCGCGAGAAACCCAGCTCGGTGCGCGTATCACTAGCGGAATCGACGCCACCACCCTCCAGGGGTCCCCTGAGTCTGCTCGGCAACGCCGGCCCGCCTACATCCCCCTTCGCGCCCGCCGGAGCAGCTCCAGCCCGAGCCCGCCGAAGACGATGTTCCCAAGCCAGGCCCCGACAATCGGCGGGAGCGTGCCGCTGTGGCCGAGCGCCTGACCGGTGCGGATGATCGCGTAGTACACGAAGCTGATGAAGACCGCGAGACCGAAGCTGAGCGCGAGCCCGCCTCGTCGAACACGGATCGCGAGAGCCGTCCCGATCAGGACGACGATGAGGTTCGTCAACGGGAACGAAACCTTGAGGTAGAGCTCGACCAGATACTTCTGCACGCGGCTTCCGCTCTGCTTCAGCCTCTCGATGTACTTCTCGAGCTCCCAGTAGGAGAGCGCCTTGGGATCCTCCTCCGCCTTTTCGAAGCTGTCGGGCCGCTCCTTCAAGCCGGGAATCACGAGCTCGTTGAAGTGGGCCGCGTGCTCGCCGTCGCGGTCGAATCGCCGGACGAACCCCTGCCGGAACACCCACCGGTCTTTCTCCCACTTCGCCGACTCGGCGTCGATGCGCCCGTTCAGCGTATGCTCCTTGATTTCCTGGATCACGACCTCGCGCATCGTCTTCTCGGGGATGTTGTAGCTCCGGATCAAGAACGTGCGCCCTTCGCTTCCGAGATAGGCGAGGTTCGTGCGCACGACCGCGCCTTCCAGGTTTTCCCTCTTGATGTCGCCGTGATAGATCCTGTTTTGTTCCGCGTTCAGATGCGGCATGAGGGTCTCATTCACGGTGAACACCAGGACGCAGATCATCAATGCGAATAGGTACAGGGGCGTTACGATCCGGGTGAGTCCGATCCCCGCGGCCTGCATCGCGGTCAGCTCGTTGTGCCGTCCGATTTGTCCCAGGGCGAGAAGGCAGGACAGGAGCATCGCCATGGGGAGCACCATCGTCACGATCCCGGGAATCGAGACGAGGTAGAAATGCGCTACGACGCCGAGCGGGACCTTGTTGTCGAGGAATGAATCGAGCTTCTCGAATATGTCGACCACGATGAAGATGGCGACGAAGAAGATAAGTCCCAGGACGAGCGACCCGATCTGCTCCCGGACGAGGTAGCGATCGAGGAGCTTCACGCCGCCGGGACTCGGCGCGGGCGGCGTCTCGGTCGCCGTATGACCTCGGCGGCTTGGAGCGTCAGGAAGAGCCCGATCGCTCCGATGACGATGTTGGGCGTCCACATCGCGACCGCCGGGTCCAAGAAACGCCGGTCGGCCAGTTCCTCCCCTCCGGCGAGGCATAGATAATAGAAAACGAAGAAGATGATCGAGATGAAGGCCACCCCGATCCCGCTCTTGCGCGCCCGGATCCCCAGGGGGGCCCCGACGAGAACGAACACGATACACGCGGCCGGGATCGAAAACTTCTTCTGGATCTCGACGTCCAGGCTGTTCACCCGCCGGTCCAGGGCGTCCACCTCGACCTGCCGCATCTGGATCATGTCCATCGTGAGCGGATTGATGAACAGCTTGGGGGGCTTCCCGGGTGGCAGCGCCTCCGGCGGCCGGATTGGGGAGATGGCTCGGAGGACGTTCCGGATGAACCCCAGAATCCCCCGGGGGGATTGTCTGGGGACGGCGGCCCTCACAAACGCGTCGTAATTCTTGAAGCCGGCCCGGTGGATGATGGTGTCGCGGGCGGCCGTGGAAGCGGCCAACTCCTTTTCAAGTTTCATGATCTGGCCCCGCATCATCCCCAGGCTCATTTCCCGATCACCCCGCGCGCTCGAATCCGACCTCTCCAGATCCGCCCCAGTGTTCCGAATATTGATGATGTGGGTCTTGAACATGAGCCGCCGGTAGATCCGTTCCTGGTCGTTGGGCGGCATTTCGTGGATCTCGCCGTCGTGAAGCTCGAGGGTGACGACCCGTCCGTCCGGGGAGCTATGGAACACCCCCCAATCCGCGAGAATGGTGGTGGGGCGGGCGCTCGAGTTGAGCTGGTAGATCTTCACGCCGCGGATCTGGTTCGTGCGGTTGTTCACCTTCTCCACGAAGATGTTGTATCCCTCGAACCCGTCGATAAATACACCTTCGCTGATCTGCGTCGTGGGCCGTTTCCGACTCACGTCCACCATGAGGTTCGCCAGGGCATGGTTCGTTTCGGGGAGGATATGATTGTTGAACAGCACGAGCCCACCCGCGAGCAGGACCGCCGCCGCGAGCGGCACCCCCACGATGCGCGCCAAGTTGATGCCGTTGGCCCGCATCGCGGCGATCTCGTTGTCCTGCGCGAGGCGGCCGAAGGTCGCCAGGGTGGCAATCAGAACCGCGCACGGTACCGCGAGGGCAAGCATCCAGCCCATCGACAAAGCGAACAGCTCGAGGACAATCGCGGCCGGGATTCCCTTGCCGATAGCCAGGTCCACCAAGTCGAACATGAAGTCCAGCGTGAGCAGGAAGATGACGATGCTGAAACCGATTAGGAACGGGAAGAGATGCTCGCGAAGGACGTACCGTTCGAGTATTCTCATATGGCCCTATCTTTTAACACATTTCAGACCGAACCGTCGCCGGTTCCAGGTGTTCACCTGGATACGTGACGGGGGCCCGGACCCGGTCTAACCCCTTTGATCCCAGAGCGACCGTCGCTTTAATGACTAAAAACCCCAAGCTCTGCGCCATTCTCTGCGTATGCCTCGTCTTCGGGGGAGGTCTCTTGCCCCCTGGCATCGCGGAGGCGAGCGTCTGGGGCTACACCCACGCCGATGATACCTTCGGCGGAGACTCCTTGGGCGGCAGCCACAGCGATATGCCGCCCGGCTGGGTGATGCGGCACTTCGATCCCACGGGCATGATGGCGCCCCCTTCCCCCGATCCCACGATCAGCCTCGATCCTTCCAACGGGCACATCCGCGAGACCTACAGCGAAGGCGGCATCGAGACGCGCCCTCCGATGGTCACGGACTTAGACGAGTATTCCGGGCTTCTCACCACCCGGACCTACCGCCGGCTCTGGCGCGATCAGGCGAAGAGCAGCCGTTCGGTGGCGCGAACCGGTGCGATCAAACGAAGCGGATTCAACATCGATCTCCCGATTCAAATCCCGAAGCAGCTCCGCGGAATCCTGGGGAGCGGCGCGCCCAACATTGACGTTTCGGGAAGCGAGACGATCACCTTGAGCGGCGTGAGCGACTGGACGGTGCGGTCTGGTGATCAGGGCTTGGATCGGGAGGCCAAGCGTCCCAGCGCGTTCCCCTCGCTCGAGATGAAACAGGATTTGCAAGTCAATCTCACGGGGTCGATCGGGGACAAGATCAAGGTCGACGTGGACCAGTCGAGCAACGTCCAGACCTCGCTCGACAACAAGGTCAAGCTCCGCTACGAGGGGGACGAGGACGACATGATCAAGTCGATCGACCTCGGAAACACGAACCTCTCGCTCCAGGGCGCCTCCATCCGGCAGGAAGGGCTCTTCGGCGTGAAGACGGTGGCCAAGCTCGGGAACGTCGACGTGGTCACGATCGCGAGCAAACAGGAAGGAAAGAGCGAGACCGCACGGTTCACTCCGTCGGGGGAGAAGCGGCGGGTCATCATCAGCGACCTCGACTACATCAAGCGGCAGTACTTCTTCCTCAGCGACCACGCGATGCAGTGGGATCCGGCCTCGCTCAAGGTATATAAGGATGATAGGAACGGGAGCAATGACAAGATTACCAATGCGGTACCAGGAGTCGCCCGCTTTGATCCCACAGCGCGCAGCGACAGTACCAATCCTCAGACGGATGGGGCATTCGACGTCCTGACCCAGGGCATCGATTACGATGTTTTCAAGCCCTACCTTTTGCCCAGCGGTGAGATCCCAGTGATCAAGCTGCGCTACCCGCTGAACCTGTTCGATGTTCTCGCCGTAGCCTACGTTGAACAGATCTCTGGGGTCGACACCAACATCGGTAGCGCGGTGGGGGATACCATCCTCCTCAAAGTGATCAAGCCAAGTTTGGGCGACGTCAGCACCTTGGAGGGGGGACAATTCGATCCCAATGACGAGTGGTACCCGGCGCTCGCGTATGAGCTGAAGAATTTCTACGACCTGACCGCACGGAACATCGCCACCGAGACCCTCGATCTCAAGATCCGCCGCAGGGACGCCGGCCAATCGGTGGATCCGGATCGAGTCAAGGACAAGCCGCTCGTAGAAATACTCGGGCTCGATCGGCACGGGAATACCGTGGATTCGAACCCCGACGGGAAGGTGGACAACGATTTCATCCTCGGCGATGATGGGATCATCTACTTCCCGGATCTCCACCCGTTTGATCCCGTGTGCGGCCGCTTCCCAGGCTTTTTCTGCCAGGATGACACGACCCGGAACACGCTCGCGAGAGACTCGCTGGGCAACCCGAATGTCTACGACAACAAGCAAGTCGATTTCGCAACCCAGTCCCGTTATTACATCGACGCCGAGTTCAAGAGCAGCCAGCAGGGATACTTTCTGGGGCGGTTCAACATCCTCGAGAACTCCGAGCAGGTCAAGGTGGACAACATCCTCCAGAAAAAGGGCACCGACTACAGCATCGACTACGATACCGGGCAGCTCACGTTCAGCCGCCCCCCCGGGCCGGACCAGGTCATTTCGGTCGATTACTCCTTCGCCCCCGGCATCGGCCAGGTCCAGCGCACGCTCCTAGGTTTCTCCACATCATATAGCCCGAGTGCGGACCTGAGCGTGACCTCGAGCATGCTCTACGAGAGCCGTGGCGCGCAGGAGCTGAACCCGAAGCTCGGCGAGGAGCCGGCGCATTCCATGGTCGGCGACCTCGCCTCGGTCCTGACCTTCCGTCCTTCCTGGATGACTCAGCTGGCCAACATCCTGCCGGGTGTGCACACAAGCGCTCAATCCACATTGAATTTACAGGGCAACGTGGCGGTCAGCATGCCCAACCCCAATACCAAGGGGGAGGCCTATATCGACGATATGGAAGGGAACCGAGAGTCGAACACCGTTGGGCTTAGCCGGACGACCTGGATGTGGAGCAGCATTCCGATCGATCAGCCTCGGACCCTTCTCTCCGACCACGCGCTGATCCAGTGGTACAACCCACGCCACGAGGCGGGGCGCGGTGGCGCCATCGAGCGCGACTTGAAGCCCGTGCTTACCAATGAGGAAGGCGGGGACGCCGAACGGATCGTGCTCGAGATGAATGTCTACGACAGTACGGCCACCTTCAGTCCATCGACCTGGACGGGCCTGACGCAGCCCCTTTCGAGGACGGGGCAGGATCTTTCCAGGACCCGATACATTGAAGTCTGGGTCAACGACCGAACGCAGGACCATGCCACCACCCGCGCGAAGCTCCACATCGACTTCGGCCGGGTGAGCGAGGACGCCTTCTGGAACAGGAACGCGCTGCCGAATGGCCTCTTGGATACCGAGGACAAGAACGGCGACAACAAGCTCGACAGAAGCACGGACCCGGCGCTCGACGAGGATACCGGCTTGGACGGACTCCACGACGTGGAGGAGCCGGGATACACGGGCTCTGGTTCCGATCCAAACGCCGACGACTATTTCTACGATAACCAGAACTCGCCGACGGACTACTCCAAGATCAACGGGCTGGAAAACAACGGCAAGGACGACGTCAATGCCCGCCCGGACACTGAGGATCTTGACTTGAACGGCCGTCTCGACACCGATAACGCGTACTTCGAGGCGACGATCAACCTCGCCGACATGGCCTATGTGGCGGTGGACGTCGCGCGTGACTACGCCGGCAACCCGAACGTAAAGGCCGACAACGGCTGGCGCCTCTTCCGAATCTCTCTGGACAGCCCCGCGTTCAAGCCCTACGGCCGACCGAGCTGGGACGATATCAAGCACGTGCGGCTCTGGCTGGACGACATGGCCGGCCCGACCGACATCCAGATCGGCGGCATCGAGCTGGTCGGAAGCCGGTGGCTGGCGACGCCGCTTTCGGATGCGATGAAGGCAGACAGCGTCGAATTCGACGTCAAGGTACGGAATAACAAGGACGACGCGGCGACCTACGAATCGCCGTTCGAGGTGCAGAAGGCCGTCAATGGAAACGCCACGCGACGGGAACAGTCGCTCGCCTTGGCCTATAACCGTCTGGAGCCGGGGGATTCGGTTTTCGCCTTCAAGACCAGTTTGGACAACGGAAACGGCCTCGGGTATACCCAGTACCGCGACGTTCGCTTCTACGTGCATGGAGACGCCGGGGTCGATAGCCAGAATCTCCGCATGGTGGCCCGCTTCGGCCCCGACACGGTCAACTACTACGAATACAGCCTGCCGGTGCGCACGGGGTGGCAGGACGTGCGCGTTCCGTTGGAGATCCTGTCCCGCCTCAAGGAAGCGAGCAGCGACCGCGTGAAGATCGATTCCCTGACCGGCGCGGATACCGGGGTCAGGTACACCGTGGTCGGGAACCCGAGCTTCACCCGTGTCAATCGGATCACGTTCGGCCTTACGGTGTTCGGCACGGCCGCCACCTTAGTCGGTCCGGGTGAGGTGTGGATCGACGAGCTAAGGCTCGACGGGGTCCGGAAGGAGGTCGGGAAGACGGGGAATTTCTCGGTCCAGGCGAACTTCGCGGACGTGCTCGCGGTCAACGGGAGTTATCAAAAGCAGGACCAGGATTTC
>DASXTQ010000119.1:0-6333 GCA_036505295.1 Candidatus Eiseniibacteriota bacterium | reverse complement strand
AGAACGCACACAGGAAGGATGGCTGGTGCGCCTGAAGCCGCGCGGTGCCGTCCGCTCGGGGCCGCGCGTCCGGAGAGGTATAGGAGGCTAGCCATGACTCGACGCATCTCTGGATCGTTCCGTCCCGCTCTACCCATCCTTGCTTTCTTCCTGCTCATCGCACCGATGTCCGTTGCCGCCGCGCGCGATGCGCGGCCCATGGGGCCATCGATCACGGTCCCGCCGCGAACGCCTTCACCCGGTGAAAGGACGTCGAGAGTCGGACCACGTCGCACGCCTCGGAGTCTCCGGTTCGCACCCGGCGAAGTTGTGGTCATCGCCGATGAAGGTGTCCTCGGCTTGAGCCCCGGTGGCGCCCTGCTCTCACACGATGGGCGCGCGGCCGATGTCCTCGCCAGCCTCGGCCTGGAGCGGGCGCGCATCCTGGGGCCCACACCTCGCAGTGGTATCGCACGACGTGAGAGGGTCTGGCTTCTCACGAGCACCCGGCCCGGATTCGACCCGGTCGGAGCGGCCCGCACGCTGCAGGCAACGGGTGCGTTTCGCGCCGCGAGCCCCAACTACAGCTTCCATGTGCTGATCACGCAGCCCAACGACCCATACCTGTTCTACCAGTGGTACGTGGACGACGGCGGCTTCGCCGACGTAGGCCTGCCGTTCGCATGGGACGTCGAGCGCGGGGACACATCCGTCGTGATCGCGATCATGGACACCGGTGTGGACACGTCCCACCCTGACCTCGCGAGCCGCATCTGGCACAACCCGGTCGAGATCCCGGGGAACGGCCTCGACGACGATCACAACGGGTTGGTCGACGACTTCGAAGGGTGGGACTTCGGCTCGGGGGACAACGATCCGAAGCCCGAGTACACCCCGGACTCATCGGGCATCGATGTCGGATTTCACGGCACCATGTGCGCCGGAATCGCGGCGGCGGCCACGGACAACGGGGACGGCATCGCGGGGGCCGGCTGGAACTCGCGTATCATGCCGCTCAAGGTCTCGCGTCCGGACAGCGGCCTTACGTCCAGCGCCATCGCGGCGGCGTTCGTCTACGCCGTGGATGAGCGCGCGTCCGTGATCTCGATGAGCTTCGGTGGGCCCGGCGATCTTGGAGTGCCCGAGTTCTTCCAGGCACTTGTGGACATGGCCACGTACTCGGGCGCGCTATGCGTGGCGGCGGCGGGGAACGACAGCGACAGCGTCCGCGTCTACCCGGCGGCATGCAACAACGTGCTCGCCGTGGCCGCCACCGATTTCGACAATACCCGCGCCTTCTTTTCGAATTGGGGTCCCTGGGTGGACGTCGCGGCGCCAGGAAGCTCCATGTGGTCCACGATCTGCCAAAACTACACGTTCACCGACCTGGACCAGCTGATCTACATCTTCTTCTTTGGATGGGACGGAGTGAACCCATACATGTATGGGGACGGAACCTCCTTCGCCTGCCCGCTGACGGCGGGCGTGTGCGCTCTAGTGCGCGCCCGCTATCCCTACCTGACGCCGCAGATGGTGGCGCAGCAGGTGATCGCCACCGGCGATGCCGTGGCCTTTGACCATCCCATCGGGGTGAAGGTGAACGCGTTCCGGGCGGTGAACGCGACCCCGACCGCGGTTGCAGAGGATGGGCGTGTGCCCCGTCTCATGCTTACCGCCGCTCCCAATCCGGTGATGGAAGGGGCGGCCATTCGCTTCGCCGTACCCAAGGAGGGATGGGTGCGCCTCATGCTCTACGATGTCGCAGGGAGGCGCGTGCGCACCCTCACCGAGGGGACGCTGGCCGCGGGCCCCCACGTCGTGAAGTGGGACGGCTTGAACGACAAGGGCGTGAAGCTCCCCTCAGCCGTCTACTTCGCGCGGCTGGAGAGCCCTGGAGGGGTGGTGACGACGAAGATCGTCTTGATGAGGCCGTGAAGGAGGCGAGCGTTCACGCCGCCTGCGGCGGCGGAGGCGGCGGCGCTAAGAGAACGGCCAATCGCGGCACGCGTCCGATCGGTGCCCAGGCCTCCATTCCCGCCGTCCACACAAAGCTCTCTCCGGTGAGCTGCCCAGCCGACACCGCTTGGCCCAGCTGAGCGACCGAGTAGGGGCCGAAGGTCCGCCCGCCTGAAGCGACGTGCCATATCGGCGGATCCGAATCCGGGGTGGGCGGGATCAGCGGAAGCGGAGCTTTCCCGGCGCCCGCGGCGCCCAGTCCGGCAATCGACATCCCCATTCCGAGCCCGACTCCGGCTCCGGCGAGACCGCCTGCGGGATTGGCGGCGGCCGTCGGGATGGATGAGCCAAGCTGATATTGCTGATAGCGGTTCAGGTCGCCGAGCACATCCATGCTCGATCGGGCGTCCAGCGCGCGCTCGACCTGCTCCGGGACGGAGATGTTCACGATGAAGAGCTGGGGGAGGTCCAAGCCGTACGCGTCGTCGATCCGGTCCAGAACCGCGCGGCGCAGATCCTCCGAGAGCCGGGCGTAGTTCGAGGCGAGGTCGACGACGGAGATTTCCGTTGAGGCCACCATCTTCGAGAACTCGGACGCGACGATGGAGCGAAGGAGAACCTCGATTTCGTCCGCCTCGAATGAGCCGTCGGTCCCGACCAGCTCGGACAGCAGCGCCTCAGGCTTCGCAGCCCTGAGCGTGTACGTGCCGAAAGCCCGCACGCGCAGCGGCCCGAATTCGGGATCGCGCAAGAGCACCGGGTGCGGCGTGCCCCACTTGAGCTCGGTGATCTGCCGGGTCGTGACGAAGTACACCTCGGCTTTGAACGGGCTCAAGAATCCGTGCTTCCAGCCGCGGAGCGTGGTCAAGACGGGGAGGTTCTTGGTGATCAGCTCGTACGTACCGGGTTGAAACACGTCGGCCACCCGCCCTTGATCGACGAAGATGGCGGACTGGCCCGGACGCACCACAAGGCGCGCCCCGTTCTTGATCTCGTTCTGATATCGCGGAAACCGCCAGACGAGCGTGTTCCTTGTGTCATCGACCCATTCGACGATGTCGACCAGCTCGCCGCGGAGCTTGCTCACGAGTCCCATCGTGTCCCCCTTGAGTGGTTGCTTCGAGCGGCATCGCCGGTGACGCCCTCGGGGCCTGTCATTTCAGGATTTTCGCGAACAGGTCACCGATTCCCTTGACGACCCGTCCCGAATCGAGCTGCCCCCAATCTTCCGGCGGGAAGGCGCGCGCACGGGAGCGCGCGCGCTCCTCGGCGAGAAGCTGCTCCGCCGCGACGATCGCTGCCGCCTTGTCAGGATTGGCGGGGAGGGACCAATCCCCATCCCTGGGTCCGGCAAGCGTGTGTTGGAGGCCCCCCTCGAGGACGAACGCCGCGATGTCCTCCATCTCGTGCGTGTCGAGCCAGGTGCCGTGGCTGCCGCACCAGTCGACGACGACGCCCGAGTGGCCGGCGAAGTTCTTGCGTTGCATCGCCCCGCTGCAGACGGGGCATTTCCGATAGGCGATCCGCGCTTGCCAGCGCGAGCGCCGCTTGCGGTGTACATGGTCCGAGGGAGGCGGGCCCTCCTGGCGGCGTCGCTCTCGGACGCGATCGATGAGCCGGTCCATCACGTCGCCCGGCGCCCAAAGGCCGAGGCACATCGGGCATTCGTCCACCCAGAGTCCACCCAGGCTGCGTGCCGCCAGCTGGACTCCGGGGCAGATGGGACATTCCAGGAGTTCCCCTGTCTTGCGGACAGGCTGCGGGAGGAACGCGACCCCGCACGCCGTGCAGTGGAGCGCCCGTTCGGGATTGCGGGCGTAGCATTCGGGGCAGACGGGGCCGGTCGGAGCCGGTTCACGGGTCACGGTGGCCTGACAGTAGGAGCAGATCCGCTCCTCGTCTCCCACCAGCGCTCCGCACGCCGCGCATCGCGTCACTGCCGCATCAACGGCAGCCGGCGCCTTTGCGGGAAATGTCGCGCCGCACGGGCACGTGACGGTCTGGCCGAGCACGTCGGCGACATCGTACTGGGCATGACACTTGGGGCAGGCTGCGAGCTTCATGACGACCCTCCGCGAGAAGGTGGGCTATCCGACCGCTTATCGGCGGCTCGCGTAGCGTTCTTGAGGATCTGGTATTTTCCTGCAACCTCCGGGGTACCCCCGGGCGTCTCCTATGTGGGTACCCGAAACGGAGGGGCGTCAAAGGGGAACATGGACTCCCACGCAGGCACGGCTCGCTGGAACAGATTGACCAGGCTTCTCACACCGATCCACAAGCAAGCGGCGGCTACCGCTCGCCGATTGTGCCGGTCGAACGACGATGGCGACGATCTCTATCAGGACACCGTGCTGCGTGCGTTCGAGAAGCTGGACGGCTTGCGCGATGAGTCCCGGTTCCGGTCATGGTTTTTCGCCACGCTCCTATCCAGGCATCGCTCCCGCCTGAGGCGATTCCGTCGTGTGTCGGTGCCGATCGAGGAGGCATTCGATCGCGACAGCGAGCCGGTCGGCGAGGACGGGGCGTCGTGGGAGGAAGAGCGTCGGCGAGCCCAGCGCGCGGTTCGGGCATTGGCGGCGCTCAAGCCAGTGCAACGCGAGGCGGTCGTGCTACACGAAATCGAAGGGTTCTCCGTGGAAGAGATCGCGGGGATGCAGGGCGTCACGCACTCGGCTGTGAAGTCGCGTCTGACCCGCGGCCGGGAAAAACTGCGCCGGTTCTACGTGCGTGATGGGTTTGGTACCGAATCGACGCCGTACCTCGAGCGGCTGACGGCCGGGACCATGGCTTGGCCGGCGAAGGGGAAATCCCATGAATGATGAGCCCCATCTGGACCAGGATCTCGCGGCCCTGCGAGCGGTCAGCGCCCGCAACGTGCCGGACCTGGACACGACAATTCAAACGGTTCGCCAGCGCGGGCTCGAATCGGGCCCGAAGCCTTGGAACATAAGGAGGAAGCTCATGGCTGTAATCCATTCGGTTCGCACTCGTCCCGCGGTTGCGGCGGTCGCGCTCGGAGCGCTCGTCATCGTGGCCGCCATGGTCGTGCCGGTCTCCTATGAGCGCGTCGTGGGAAACGATGTCGCGTTGACGGTCACAGGGAATGGGAAGGAACAGGTTCAGGCAATCGCCCAGGATCTCCGGGGTCTCCTGGGCTCAGGCGGTGTCAGGGTCGAGGTTCTCGCCGGGGACGGAGCGCCGCGGTTTGTGCTGCGCGGGACCTCGCCCAAGCGCTCGGCGGCCGAGGTGCAGCGCGCCACCGGCGAGTTCGCGCGCAAGCTGGCGGCGGCGGGTACTTCCGCCTCGGTTCGCGTGACGCCCCATCGCGAGCGCGTCCGTTATCCCGCGGCGGCCTACGCCTGGGACCAGATCATCCGGATCAGCGTGGACGGGAAGGCGGCGTCGGAGCTGGAGTCGGAGATCCGGAGCCGTCTCGCCGAGGCGGGCGTGCCCGATGCCCAGGTATCGGTCACCGATCGCCCCGGGGGAGGCCGCGACATCCAATTGAAGGTCGAGCGGCAGAATGTGGGCGACCCCTCGACCGCTCCGCCCGAGGGCGGATTACCTCAGCTGATTCTCACGAAAGATGGTGCGCCGGTAGAAGGGGAGGGGTTCGCGGTCAAAATCCAGAAGAGGAAAGCGAGCGATGGTCCCACCACGCTCGTCGTGGAAGTGACCTCCAACGGAAAGACAGCGAAAGCCGAGGTGCCGAACTCCGAATCGATGAGCGATGCGGACGTGACCAGCTCGATCACCACGCAGCTGAAACAGGCGGGCATCGACGCCCGCGTGACCGTCGAAAGCGGCAAGATCAGGGTCGAGCCCGCAAAGTAGAAGTAGAAATCCTTCAAGGACAGAGCGGGGCGTCGCATCGACGCCCCGCTCTGTCCCGCTACATTATCTCGCCTGACGTCAAACTTCTCCCTCGATTGAGCGGTTTCACCCACCACCTCAGCCATCCGCCCCAACTGGATGTCCGCGAAGGCGATCCGGAGCCGTGCGAACCGCACGAGAGCCGTCGGAAGGCTTTACCCGGCCACTCGCAAGAGCCACTGGGGGTTCGCTGGCGGGGCCTCGTGCATGAAGCAACGAGGATCGGCCCGCGTTCGGGCATGGGTGATGCCTTCAGGGAGGGTGCGAAGCAGCCCCAGTTCACGTCGACGCGTTCCGGTCGGCATCCGGGGGACATCCTAGAGAAGGAGAAGAACAACATGCTCGGTCGCATTCGATTCCCACGAGGTCTCGCGCTCAGCCTCACCCTTCTGCTTGCCGCGGCGGGTTGCTCCAATCTGCCGACGCAGCCGCTGGCGCTGACCCAGTCCGAATCGGGCGCGGTCACCACGGACGGACAGCCGGCCCAAGTGCTTGGTCTCCTCGAGGGATCCACTACAAGTACAA
>DASXTQ010000118.1:0-5578 GCA_036505295.1 Candidatus Eiseniibacteriota bacterium | reverse complement strand
CTCCTCCCGGCGGCCGCAGATGATTACTTGGCTTCCCGCCCTGAGAAACCGCTCCGCCAACGCGAACCCGATCCCGGACGCTCCTCCTGTGATCAGGACTGTGTTCGAGGCTAGTTGCATGGAGGATCCTTTCGTGGTGGTACCCGCCGCCCCTCCCCCGACAGCCATGATAAAGAACCACCGCTCCCGCGCGCCACAATTCTGCCCCCGTGCTATTCTCCGCGGGTATGGGGACGGACGGACGTCTTGAAGACACCGTGATGCCGAGCGACATTCACATCATTAGCCAGCGAATCGCCCCCGACCTTTTGGAACGGCTTGTTCGCGAGTCGTTCGGCAACATGGTCAAGTATGTCGTCGACGTTGAGCGGGGCGCCATCGCGATCGGTGGCGAGTTCCACGCCGACGCCGAGGGGGCACTTCTCGAGTCCGGAGCAATTCTCGGGACTTGTGGGGCGCGAATTACTACCCAGGACGTGGCCCGGAAGGGTGTATGCGGAGCCTGACCTTCGCGCTCATCGGAGAGGGAGAGCCGCTCGGATGACGCAACACGCCGGCCTCACCCTCGAGCGCTGGGCCTCGTTCACGCTGGACCAGCAAATACTGATGATTGGGAACGAAATGAACCGTGCCGGGAAACTTCCGAATCCCGAGGATCGGGAGCGGCGCGCGAACGCGTACGAGAGAGCCCTCTTCTTAACCGATCTCACGATCGAGGCTCACGCGCGCCGGGGTCTACGGCGGGAGCTCCTTCGCTGGCGCGACCTGGTGGCGCAGCTCTTCCTGGAACCTCTGGATCAGCCTTCGGCACACGCGCAGGCGTTTCGAGCCCTATTGCAGTTTACGCCCGAAGCATCGCGGCAGATCCCGCACGTGCTGGGCGAACAGGGCGGGAAGCCGTGAGCGCCAAGAAACCGGCTGCCAAATCTACGGCCCCCGACGATGCCCGCACATTCCTTCGTCACGCGGTGGCGACGCTAGCCTATCGCTGCGGGAAGGCGGTGCGCGGCGCGCCGGCGTCGTTTGCGGATTTCAAGGCGGGGCCGACCACGCGCACGCCGATCGAGATCCTCGCGCACATCGGCGATCTGCTCGACTGGGCGCTTTCGCAGGCGAAGGGGGAGGAGGCGTGGCACAGCGCGACCCCGCTTCCCTGGGACCGCGAGGTGAAGCGCTTTTTCGCGGCGCTCAAGGCGTTCGATGATTACCTGGCCTCGAAGGAGCCGCTCCACAAACCGGCCGAGCGGATGTTCCAGGGCGCGATCGCGGACTCGCTGAACCACACGGGGCAGATCACGATGCTGCGCCGGCTCGCGGGCTCCCACGTGCGAGGCGAAAACTATTCGCGGGCCGACATCCAGATCGGCCGCGTGGGCCCCGAGCAGTCCCCGCCGCCCGCGAGAAGCGAGTTCGATTGAGCCCCGCACCCACGGGCGCGGGTATCCCCGCCCAGGTCGGCCCCTACCGCATCGAGCGCGAGCTCGCCCGCGGTGGCATGGGGATCGTTTACCTCGCCCGGGATAGCAGGCTCGACCGCGCGGCCGCCATCAAGGCGTTGCCGGACGACGTTGCCGCCGATCCCGATCGGCTTGCACGCTTCGAGCGCGAAGCGAAAACGCTCGCTTCGCTCAATCATCCGAACATCGCGGGGATTTATGGGGTGGAAGAGAGCGGCGGGCGACGGTATCTCGCGCTCGAGCACGTCGAGGGGGAAACGCTCGCAGCGCGGCTCGTTCGCGGGCCACTCCCGCTCGCGGAGACTCAAGAAATCTGTCTCCAGATCGCGGCGGGGGTCGAGGCGGCTCACGAAAACGGGGTGATCCACCGCGACTTGAAGCCCGGGAACGTGATGATCACGCCCGGCGATCACGTGAAGGTTCTCGATTTCGGGCTCGCGAAAGGGAAGGTGGCCGCGGACGATCGCGACCTCAACGCCAACTCGCCTACCCTCACCGAGTCCCCGGTGCTCCCACAGTCGCCCACGGCCCACTCGCCCGCGACGATTCCGGGCGTGATCCTCGGCACCGCGGCGTATCTCTCGCCCGAGCAGGCGCGCGGGAAGGCTGTCGATCGCCGCACCGACATCTGGTCTTTCGGGTGCGTGCTCTACGAGTGTCTCACCGGGAAGCGCGCGTTCGAGGGGGAGACGGTCAGCGACACGATCGCGAGGATTCTCGAGCGCGACGTGGAATGGACCCGGCTCCCGAAGACGACGCCCGCGCGCATCCGTGAGCTGCTCAAGCGCTGCCTCGAGAAGGATCCAAGAAAGCGCCTCCGCGACATCGGTGAGGCACGGCTCGTGCTGGAGCAGCACGGGGCGGTCGCGGGCGCATACGCCGCCCCCGCGGAGCCCGCGGCCTTGCCCAAGCCTCCGTCTCGCGTGCAACGGCTCTTCGAGGGCCGCGGCGGTATCCTTTTCGGCATCGGGCTCGCGCTCGGCGCGGCGCTTGGGGTCAAGCTTTGGGGAGGCGCCGGCGATATCGCGTCGAGCATGCGCCGCACGGACCATGCGGTGACGCGCCTGTCCCTTCCGATTCCGCCCGATCTCAAGGCCCAGGATGCGAATCTCACCCCGGACGGGCGCATGGAAGTGCTGATCGCTCAGCCGCGTACCGTATCCGGAGTAGCCACCCCGGGCGCGGGTGCGACTGGGGCCGGTCAGCCCCGTCCTCGGATTTACACCCGGCCCTTCGACAAGACCTCGTTCGAGCCGATTCGCGGCACCGAAGGTGCCATGGGATTCGGTTTCAGTCCCGATGGTCGCTGGGTTGTCTTCGCCGCGCCGATCTCCGAGCGCACGGCGCAGGCCCGGCTCTTCAAGGTGCCCCTGGACGGAAGCGCGCCGCCGGTCCCGGTCGCCGACTGGCGAGATGACTGGGGGGGCGCTACCGTATGGCTTCCTTCCGGTGACCTGATCGTGGCCGCCGACCGGGGGAAGAGCTTCGTGCGCGTCTCCCTGGGCGGTGAGCCACCGTCGAAAGCCCAGAAGTTCGACGTGCCGGACTCCACCGCCTCTTTCTTCTTCACCGGGCTCCTGCCGGGCAATCGGGCGGCGTTTCTGCAGGCGACGTTCTACGAGCGAGGCGGATATCATCAGGGCATCGGCATCGTCGATCTGAAGACCGGGAAGACTCGGATCCTTTTCCCGGACGGCGGCAGCCCACGTTACGCGCCGACCGGACACGTCTTGTTCGCGCGCCGTGACGTCCTCTATGCCGCGCCCTTCGACCTCAACAAGCTCGCGGTCACCGGGGAACCGCAGCCCGTCATGGACGGGCTGCGCGTCGGGGCGGACTGGATGAATGCCACGTTCAGCCTATCCCAGAACGGGACCCTGCAGATCGCACCCGGGGGCGCGGGGTGGGTGGACCGCCACGCGGTGATCGTGGGCCCCGGCGGCACGGTGTCCGAGTGGTCCGGGGAAAGACAGGCGTTCGAAAGCTGGATGGCCGTGTCACCCAGCGGGAATCGTTTCGCCGGCGTGATCTCGAACACCAAACCGCTGTACGAGATTTGGGTTTCGGAGCGGGGGCGGCGCGTCTCGAGACGCGTGATCGCGTTGCCGGACGCCGATTGCGACACCCCTGCTGGTCCCCGGACGGTTCGCGGATCGCATATGCCCAGATAGCCCGAGCGGACGCCGATGGCATTTACGTGGCATCGGCCGGTGGAACAGCCTCGCCGAGGCTCGTCTTCCGTACTGGGCCTGAATACGGCCTCGCCCCCTTGTCCTGGTCCCCGGATGGATCGCATATCTTGGTTTCCATGAGAGTCACAGAAAAGCAGCAGCTCGCCAGCATTCCCGGGTCGGCTTTGGCTGCGGCCTCGCAGGAGCTGCCGCCCAGGCCGCCTCCGCTCTTCGAGGGTGGCGCCGAGTACGGCGGGGGAAGCTTCGCGCCGGATGGGCGGTCCATCGCGTTCGTATCGGACGAGACGGGAAGGCGCGAGGTCTACGTGTGTGGATGGGGCTCGAACGCGCCGGCCGGGGACCCGCTCGTGGTTTCGGAGAGCGGAGGGGAACACCCTAGATGGAGTCGCGATGGTCGACGGCTCTACTACCGCACGCCGCAAAACAAGATCTTGTCGGTCTCGATCGCGACGAAGCCAGAGCTTACTGCGTCGGCGCCTTCGTTTGCGTGGGACCTCGACGCGTTGCGGATCGCCGCAGACAATCTGTTCGACATTCTCCCCGACGGGAGCCTTCTCGGCATCCAGAAGGCGGAGAGCGAGGACGAGATCACACGGTTCGACATCACGTTGAATTTCTTCGAGGAGCTGAAGCAGCGCTTCGCCGCGCCGAAGAAATAGGGCGAACCCCTCTACCCCGCTAGATCCGCCTCGCGAAAATCCCACTAAAGACATCGGTCCACGCATGTAGGATTATGCCCGGCCTGAGGCTTCGCCGCCACACCGCGAGCGCGCCGAACAGGGCGCCGAACGCGGTGATGGCGATCACGTTCCTGAGGCCCTGATACCCGTGCGACACGCCGAAGATCACGGCCTGCGCGAGAACCGCGACGAGCGCGCTTCCCGTCAGCGCTTGGATTTGTTTCTGGAGATATCCGCGGAAGACCGCCTCCTCGCAGAAGCCGGCCGTCAGCGACAGCGCGACCCAAACCGCGATTTCGAGCGGATCCCGCGGGAGAAGGGAGCTGATATCCTTCGCGCTGTCCTTCCCCAGCATTTGACCGACAAGGGCCTCCGCAGCGGTCCACACGGCCCAAACGGCCAGCGCGATCGCGATGTCCCGTAGCACGTCCTTCCAGCTCGCCCACCTATCGCCGATGAGATCGCGAAGCCGCGTTCCGGTTCTCCGGAGCCCGGCCGCCGTGACGAATCGCAGCAACCCCCATTCGAATGCGATGAGGGAGAGGTAGATCGGCAGCGCCGAGCCGCGGTGCTCCACGAGCTGAGTACCGTGGCGCGCGATGCTCTGGACGTAAACTCCGTAGGCGGTGAGCGCCAGGAGCACGGCAAGGAGCACGCCCGTGTGCCAGAGCGGGGCGATGAGACGGCGGTCCGCAGCGTGGGCGGGAGGGCCCGCGGGCGAGGTGGATACGGCGTCTTCGTTCATGGTGCGGAACCTCTTCTCGCGGCTCCGCCTTCGACGGCGCGGAGCGCATTCAGTGTTTCGCGACACCACCGGAGCACGGCGCGAGAACGGTGCTGGCCGTAGCTCAGCGTGATGAGCCAGAAGGGAAGGCTCGGGTGGTCGCGCTGCTCCTTCATGATCTGCCGCCGGATGCGGCGGTACTCGCGCTGGGCTTCGGATTCCTCGCGGATGAGCTGCTCGATCCAGTCGACCTCGTGCCCCACGGAGCTTCGGTCGCCAAAAAATAGCTTCAGTAAGAGTTCATTCCGCAGCGCCGTCGCACGGGGAGGCTCGGATCGCCAGAGGCGCAACGCCCCCCTCCCTCGCTCGGTGATCTCGTAGACTTGGCGGTCGCGATGCCCGGCGCGCCGATCGGCACGGCGCTTTGCGAGGCCGCGGGCTTGGAGCTCGCGGAGCGCGGGATAGATCTGCCCGTAGCTCTCGCTCCAGAAGTAGCCGATGCTCGAGGCCGCTTCCTTGCGGATG
>DASXTQ010000117.1:0-19860 GCA_036505295.1 Candidatus Eiseniibacteriota bacterium | reverse complement strand
GCCGCGCCTTACGATGATCATCTGGGGTGAGCCATCCTTGGTATACCCCCGTTCGACAGTCGCAGGAGCCTACGAGAAGCGACCCACACCCGCAAGCAGGTTTTCGGCGCCGTTGACCTTGCGTGCGCCCCGTGCCAAATTCTTGACCATGGCGGACGACTTCGCGAAAACCATGGCCGAGGGCTATTCCTTCGAAGGCACCACGCTTCTCCTCGGCGCCCCTATGCGGGACGGTAACGTCGTGTCCTCTACCCATATCAGGATTCCGCTCGCGATGATGAATCGGCATGGGCTGATAGCCGGAGCGACGGGCACGGGGAAGACGAAAACCCTCCAGTCCCTCGCGGGGCAGCTCTCCCTGGCGGGGGTTCCAGCCTTCCTGGCGGATCTGAAGGGGGACTTGAGTGGGCTCGCGGCGCCGGGAATCCCCAACCCCAAGGTCGAAGATCGCGCCAAAGCGTGCGGGATTCCGTTCACGCCCGAGGCCAACCCCGTGGAGTTCGTGAGCCTCACCGGCAAGAGCGGGATCCAGCTTCGCGCGACCGTGTCTTCATTCGGCCCGCTTCTTCTCGCGCGGGCGCTGGGCTTGAACGAGACCCAGCAGAGCGTGCTCGCGCTGGTATTCAAGTTCTGTGACGAGAGGAAGCTCCTGCTGCTCGATCTCCCGGATCTCAGGGAGGTCCTCCAATTCCTGACCGGCGCCGGATCGGCGGAGCTTCAAGAATTCGGTGGAATCTCCAAGGCGACCGCCGGAGTGCTCCTGCGAAAGATCGTCGAGCTGGAGCAGCAAGGCGCGGATGCGTTCTTCGGTGAGCCGGAGTTTGAGGTCGACGACCTCCTGCGCGCGGACGAGCGCGGGCGCGGCGTCCAGACCGTGCTCGAGCTTTCGGATATCCAGGATCGGCCCGCGCTCTTCAGCACCTTCATGATGTGGTTACTCGCCTCGCTCTATCGCGAGCTCCCTGAAGTCGGGGACACGGACAAGCCGAAGCTCGTCTTCTTCTTCGATGAGGCGCACCTGCTCTTCGAGAACGCTACGAAACCCTTTCTCGAGCAGATCGAGCAGGTCGTTCGCCTGACTCGATCCAAGGGAGTCGGCGTCTTCTTCGTCACGCAGGTCCCGAAGGATGTTCCGGCCGAGGTGCTCGCGCAGCTCGGGAACCGGGTCCAGCACGCGCTCCGCGCGTTCACGCCGGATGACGAGAAGGCGCTCCGCGCGACCGCGAACACATTCCCCCACTCTCCCTACTATGACATCCCGAAGTCGCTCACGTCGCTCGGCATCGGCGAAGCGCTGGTGACGGTTCTGACGCCGCGCGGCACGCCGACCCCGGTCGTCGCCACGCTCATGGCGCCTCCCATGAGCTTGATGGGGCCCATCGCGCCCGAGGAGATCGCCGCGCGGGTCTCGCGATCCCCGCTCCAGAAGGAGTACGCCCAGCCGGTCGATCGCGAGAGCGCCCGCGAGGTGCTGCAGGCGCGCGCCGAGGCGGTGGAAGAGGCTGCCGCGCCCGCGGGTCGCGGAGGGCGCGGGGCGGCGCCGACCGTGCCGAATGCGGTGGGAGACATCCTCAAGTCCCCGGTCGCCCGCGCCGTGGGGAAGGAGCTTGTTCGAGGTCTGTTCGGCGTGCTCGGTGTTTCCACCTCACCGCGCCGCCGCCGCACGACCTGGTGACGCGGCGCGTCATGCGCCGGATGTGATATTCTCAGCCCATGAACGCGGTCGCAGAACAGGTCCGCATCCGTTCCCTCTCCGAGCTCGATATCGCGCGCATCGTCGCGATCGACGAGCGTCTCTCGGGCGTGTACCGGCCCGAAGTGTGGGAACGGCGGGTCATGTACTACCTGCGAAGGGATCCCGACGCGAGCCAGGTCGCGGAGATGGGGGACAAAGTCGTCGGATTCATGCTCTCCGATCTGCGGGGAGGCGAGTTCGGGCTCGAAGAAACGAGCGGCTGGATCGAGCGCTTCGGCGTCGATCCGGATTTTCAGGGGCGCTCGATCGGAAGGCGGCTCTTCGAAGCCGTGGTGGAGCACCTGAAGCGCCAGGGCGCAACGACCGTGCGCACGCTGGTTGAAAAGAAGGACTCCGAGCTCGCGATGTTTCTGCGGGCGGTCGGGTTCAAGGAGGCGCCCCTGACAGCTCTCGAAATGCGCTTCGGACTGAGCGCTGCCAAGGATCAGAACTAGCATGAACGTCGAGCAAACCACCCTTCCCAAGAAGTACCACGATGCCGTGCTCCACTGGCAGCGGCACAACTTCCCGGACTACGGGCTTCTCCCCGAGAACTGGCAGAAGTACTTCCCGAGCGATCCCGAATTCTGCCTCTGCGCCAAGATGGAAGTCGGCATGGGGGATGAAGTCGAGGTCGGGGACGCCAAGGGAGCGAAGCGCCGCGAGAAGCCGGAGGAGCTGGGCGAGGAGCCGGCGAAGCACCTGCTGGCCATCATCCGAGCGCAGGCTTCGACGGAGTTCGGATCGATTCAGCAGCACGAGGGCACGTTCGCCCGCGCGCAGGACGACGAGGACCGCTTCTGGGTGCTCCGCGTGATGGCCGAGGAGCTGCGCCACGGCTACCAGATGTTCCACCTCCTCGTTTCCCAGGACTGGAGCGGCGTATCGGGGCAAAAGGCGGAGGAGATGGTCGAGGAGATCCTCTCCATGCAGACCGGGTCGCACGTTCTGGACGCGTTCAACCTCGAGTACGACTCCTTCGTGGACAACGTCGTCTTCGCCGCGGTGATCGATCGCGTGGGCAAATACCAGCTCTCGATGCAGCGCGTCTGCTCCTACAAGCCGTTCGCCGCTTCGATGCCCCCGATGCTGCGGGAGGAGGCGTTTCATCTCGCCGCGGGCGTGATCCCGCTGCGCCGTTGGGTGCAGCGCGCCGCGCAGGGAAACGCCCTCATCACGACTTCGGCCATCCGGAAAGCATTCAACAAGTGGATGCCGCGCGGGCTCGAGATGTTCGGGCACGAGAAGGGGGGCGAATCGAACATCCGGTTCGGCTTCAAGAACATGAAGAACGCGGAGGCGCAGGGGCTCTACTACGAGGAATGCAAGCGCATGATCGCGGATCTGAACCAGCGCTACATTCGCGCACGGCTGCCGAACCTTTCCCCGCCCGAGGCTGAAGCGCTGGCGGAGCGCGTGCTGAAAGACCGCGGTCGGCACGATGGGATCAGCCATGAGGACCTGATCGAGCTGCCCGCGAAGGGGTTCTTCAGGCGCAAAGGGGATGCCGCGTTCACCATGGTTGGTTTCTCAGGCGAGTCCTTCACCGACGTGGAAGAGTACGTGAGGCATCTCGCGGCTCATTTGCCGGAGCCGTACCTCGCGAGCCGCGACATGAAGCACTACGTGGAATCGCTGCGGCAGGTCGTGGCGGGGACGATCACCCGCGACCAGGCGATGAAGAAGATGCCGGCGCTCAAGCGCGTCGGCGGGGTGTGCCCCTGCTCCAAGTCGGTCCGGTGGGTGGTGGAGGAAGGCGCGACTACGCTGCCATCGTAGTTTCCTTCGTTCGCCCCTCCCGCGAATCGAGCCATGTCTTCACCAGCGTTCCTCCAAGAATGATCGCGCCCCCTACCAGGGACCACGCCCGCGGTTTCTCGCCGTGGATCAGCCAGGACCACACCGGATTCAGGACCGGCTCGAGCAGGAGGAGCATCGAGGTCTCGAGCGCGCTCACGTGGCGCATCCCGGCGGTGAGGAACACGTAGGCGACCCCGACCTGGACCGTGCCGAGCCCGCCGACGATCGCCCAGTCGAGCGGCCGCGCGCCGATGACGGGCAGCGCGAAGGGCAGCCCCACGAAGAAAGCGATCAGGCTCCCGATCACGACCGCGGGGGCCGCGGACCCCGGCGACGCCGGAGCGGGGAGCGGCGCGTCCGGCGCAAGGGCGGGCGCCCCCTCGTGCCGCCCCATCCAGCGAAGCCCCATCAACGTGAACGCCCAGGAGAGGCCGCACAGCGTGGCCAGGATGTTTCCGCGCGTAGGATCGGGCGCCGTCGCGTAACGGCGCTCGGTGCCCACGAAGAGGAGCGACATCCCGAGCACGACCACCGCCATCGCCAGGACGTCCCGCGCGCGGATCTGCTCACGCAGGAGCCACGGAGAGAGGAGCAGGATGTAGAGTGGAGCCGTGGATTGGAGGAAGATCGTGTTGGCCGAGGTGGTGAGCTTGTTCGCCAGCACGAAGAGCGTGACCGTCGTCGCGTAGGCGATCCCCACGAGCGCCGCGCGCGCGTTCCAGCCCCTTCGCGCCTCGGGCAGGATCAGGAGGAGGGTGACGGCCGCGATCCCCGATCGGAAGCTCGCCACCTGCCAGCTCGTGAGCTGACATGCCTTGATCCCCGCGCCGCCGATCGAGAAGGTCAATGCGGCGGCGAGAACGCGAAGCCGCGCGCCGGCGGCGGAGAGGCTCATTCGCGGATCAGCGCGTAGAGGAAGGAGTCGACCGTGCGGCCTTCCTTGGTGACCCGTTTTCGGAGCCGGGCCTCGCGCGTATAGCCTGCTTTCTCGAGTACGCGGGCCGATGCCAGGTTCCATTCGAAGACGTGCGCTTCCAGGCGGACGAAATCGAAGGTCGCGAACGCGTACTTTGTAAAGGCGCACAGGACCTCGGTCGCGATACCGCGTCCCCAGAAGGCTTCGCCCAGCCAGTATCCGATGGTGGCGGTGCGACGATGCACGTCCGTTCCGGGGTGAAGGCCGATCCCGCCGACCGCGGCTCCGTCCACCGCGATCGCGAAGTGGTTCGGTGAGGCCTGCTGGATCCAGGTCTCCGCGTCGGCGCGGCCATAAGGAAAGGGGAAGGCGTCATGGAGGTTCCGCCAGACCTTGATGTTGTTCGCGTGCAGGACGAGCGAATCCGCGTCGGCCGGCCGCCACTCGCGGACCGAGCAATGCTTGAGTGTGAGTTCGGTCATGGCCGGATCGTGTCGTGTCCCCAGAGCCCCGGGATTGCCCTTGAAAGGCCCGAGCGATACTGCCTAGCATCGTGGCCCCCATGAAAGCGAGGTAGTGAATGCGAGACAATATCAGGAAACGCGTACCCGGGGGCCGGGGACACGCGGGCGCGTCGGGATCCCGGTGAGCGGAGAACCCGAGCCTAGCCTCCTGACCGAGGGCGAGCTTCGCGATCTAGGATTCGGCTCGTTTGTCGCCAGCGAGAGCCGCGAGCGGCTCCTGAACAAGGACGGCACCTTCAACGTCGTTCGCCGCGGAAGAGGGTTCTTCGCCTCCACGAGCCCCTACCATGCGCTTCTCACGATGTCCTGGCGGGGATACTTCGGGCTTGTCATCGCCGCCTACCTCGTCGTGAACACGCTCTTCGCGGCGGCGTACACGCTATGTGGTCCCGGCGCTCTCGAGATCGCGGGGCCGCGCATGGCGACCTTCGCCGAGGCGTATTTCTTCAGCGTGCAGACTCTGGCCACGATCGGCTACGGGAGGATCGCCCCGGTCGGGATGGCGGCCAACCTGCTCGTGACCCTGGAATCGCTGGTGGGTCTCCTCGGGCTCGCCTTGGCCACAGGGCTCCTTTTCGCGCGCTTCTCGCGCCCCATCGCCGACATCGTTTTCAGCCGGGAGGCGATCGTCGCGCCTTATCGAGGGATTCGAGCCTTCGAGTTCCGGATCGCCAACCGCCGCAACAACCAGGTGCTCGAGCTGGCGGCACAGGTCCTTTTCAGCCGCCTCGAGCCAGGAGGCGCAAAACGCGTGCGCCGGTTCTATGACTTGTCACTGGAGCGGCATAAGGTCGTATTCTTTCCGTTGAGCTGGACCGTCGTGCACCCGATCGATAAGGCGAGCCCCCTGTACGGCCTGACACCGGACGCTCTCATCGAGGCGGACGCCGAGTTCTTGATCCTGCTCACCGGAATCGACGAAGCGTTCGCCCAGACGGTGCTGGCGCGGTCCTCATACAAGCCGGAGGAGATCGTGTGGAACGCGAGGTTTGTGGACGTGTTTCAGCGGCGCCGGAACGGCGGGTCCCTGGCGATCGACGTAGGCAAGATCCACTCGATCGAGCGGATTTCATCGAAGGAGATGTCGTGAGAGGAAGAGGAATCGCGGTCCTGGCTATAATCGTCGGAGCCGCGGGAGTGTGGGCGCACCTCGCCGCGGGGGCGCAGCAGATCAGAGTTTTTTCGGCGCAGAAGGGGAAGACGATCATGGTGGATCGCGTACAGAAGACGGACGACGAGTGGAAGAAGAGCCTCACGCCCGAGCAGTTCGCCGTCACGCGGAAGAAAGGCACCGAGCGGGCCTTCACCGGCGCCTACTGGAACAACCACGACCGCGGCGTCTATCGGTGCGTCTGCTGCGGAAACGATCTCTTCAAATCGGACGCCAAGTTCGAGTCGGGCACGGGTTGGCCAAGCTTCACCGCGCCGATCGCGCCGGAGAACGTCCATAGCGCGGTGGACAAGTCGATGTTCATGAACCGGGACGAGGTTCTTTGCGCACGCTGCGACGCCCACCTGGGGCACGTGTTCGACGACGGGCCGAAACCGACTGGGCTTCGCTACTGCATCAACTCGGCGGCGCTCAAGTTCGAGAAGGCGAAGTAGGCGCCGGAGCGGGCTACTTCCTCGCGATCCGGTACACCTCACCGCTGAGCAGAAGGATGTAAAGCTCGCCCCGCGCATCCTGCCCAAACGAGCTCAGCCCCTGCATCTGGCCGCCGGACTGGGTGCGCAGGGCCGACGTCCAGTCCGTCTGATTGGTTGCCTGCCCCTCATCGATGCGGAAGCTGCGGATGATGCCGGTGCAATAGTCCCCATAGAAGTAGACCCCGTCCAGCTCGGGAATCTCGGTGCCGCGATAAACGTATCCGCCCGTGACGGAGCATCCGTCCAGGTGCGAGTATTCCACGACGGGGAGCGTGAGCCCGGTTTTGTTGCAGGTTAGGCTCCCGAAGCAGTGCAGGCCCTCCATGATGTTCCAGCCGTAGTTCTTGCCTCCCGCTCCGTGGGGCTCGTAGTCCACCTCTTCCCACGTGTCTTGCCCCACGTCCGCGATGTAGAGGTCGCCATTCGAGCGGTCGAAGCAGAAACGCCATGGGTTCCGGAGCCCGTAATCCCAGGTCTCCTCGCGCGCGCCCGTGCGTCCGACGAACGGGTTGTCGGCGGGAATCGAATAGGGCGACCCGGAATCGATGTTCAATCGCAGGATCTTCGCCAGGAGCGACCCGAGATTCTGCCCGTTGTGGTACTGGTCGCCGCCTCCTCCGCCGTCCCCAAGAGCGATGTAGAGATAGCCGTCGGGGCCGAACGCGAGCTGCCCACCGTTATGGTTCGACGCGGGCTGAGCGACGAAGAGGATTTCACGCTCCGTGGCGGACGCGCTATCCGGGTTGGCGGACGCGAGGAACTCCACGACGTGCGTGTTACCGCTCCCGTCGGTGTAATCGACGTAGAACTTGTGATTCGTCGCGTACTGCGGGTGAAACGCGAGTCCCAGGAGTCCCTGCTCGCTTCCGTTACTCACGCGCGAGGAAATGTCGAGGAAAGGCGCGGGGTTGAGCGCTCCGTTCGTGAAGATGCGAATCCTTCCGGTTTTCTCGGCGATGAAAAGCCGCGTGGTATCGCCGGGCGCCACCTGGAGGTCCAAGGGCGCGGAGAGATTGCCCACGACGAGGAGTGCCTGGATCTGCGCGCCGCCGTTCGCCGGGGGTCCCGGTACCGACGCCTTATGCTTCCCGCCACACGATGCCGCGAGGACAACCAGAGAAAGAAGAAGGCCGCGATGCAGTGCCGGGATGCGATGGGATGTCCGCTTGGGCCGCGTGACTATTCGTCTTTCTTCTTTCCCGTCACGAGACGGACGAGCATTCGGACGGGATCATAGTGGTCGTCGACCACCCGCTCTTTGAGCGGGATGATCGCATTGTCGGTAATCGTGATGTCCTCCGGGCAGACCTCGGTGCAGCACTTCGTGATATTGCACAGCCCGATCCCCGCGTCCTCTTTCAGGAATTTGGTCCGGTTGAGTGCGTCCATCGGGTGCATCTCCAGCCCCGCCACGCGCACCAGGAAGCGCGGGCCCGCGAAGGCGTCCGTGCGACCGTGGGAGCGCAGCACGTGACAGACGTCCTGGCAGAGGAAGCATTCGATGCACTTTCGGAACTCCTGCACGCGGTCGACGTCTTCCTGCTTCCAGCGCCATTCCGCGTTGGGCTTCGGCGTGAAGGGCGGGATCCTCTTGTTCACCTCGTAGTTCCATCGTACGTCCGTCACGAGATCCTTGACGATCGGGAACGCCTTCAGCGGTTGCACGACCACCGGCTGACCGGGCGGGAGCGCGTCCATCCGCGTCTTGCAAAGGAGCTTCGGTTTTCCGTTCACCTCCGCGCTGCACGACCCGCACTTCGCCGCCTTGCAGTTCCACCGCACCGCGAGATCCGGCGCCTGATGCCCCTGAATGTGGTGAATCGCGTCGAGCACCACCATGCCTTCCTCGAGAGGCACGCGGTACTCCTTGAGCCCGCCGCCCGAGGCGTCGCCGCGATAGACGTGCAGAACCGCTTCCGGCACGCTTCCCTCCAATCAGGACTGGACGCCCGCGGGCTCCGCCACAAAAAGCGCGCGGAGCTCGTCCGGCATCCGGGGTAGGGGAGACTGCGAGACCCGAACGGCCTCGTCGTCCAGGGTCGCGACGCTGTTCACGCCGCCGAGCTCGGGATCGAGGTTCGGATAATCGAGCCTCGCGTGCGCGCCGCGGCTCTCCCGGCGCTGAAGCGCGCACCTGGCGATCGCCTCGCTGATCGTCAGCATGTTCCTCAGGTCGTGCGACAGATGCCACCCCGGATTGAAGGCTCGGGAGCCCTCGACCCGCACCGTGTTGGCCTCGGCTCTGAGCTTCCGGATCTCCTCGATCCCCTTCACGAGGTCCTCTTCGGTGCGGAAGATTCCGACGAGCGAATGCATGGACTGCTGCAATCTCCGGTGGATCGAATAGGGATCCGGTCCGCTCGCGCGCTCGAACGGCTCGAGCAGCTCGCGCTCGGCGGCCGCGACCTGGGCCGGATCGACCACCGCATGGCCGGGAGTCTTTGCCGCGTAGGCGGCGGAGCCCGCGCCCGCGCGCCTGCCGAATACGAGGAGATCGGAAAGGGAGTTTCCCCCGAGCCGGTTCGCGCCGTGCATGCCTCCCGAGGCCTCGCCTGCCGCGAAGAGACCGGGCACGGTCGCGGCGCCCGTGTCGGCGTCCACCCGGACGCCTCCCATGATGTAGTGCCCCGTCGGTCCGACTTCCATCGGGCTTTTCGTGATGTCGATGTTCGCGAATTCCATGAACTGGTGGTACATCGAGGGAAGCTTCTTCTTAACGAGCTCGGCAGGCTTGTGGGAGATGTCCAGGAACGCGCCCCCGTGAGGGCTCCCCCGTCCCTCCTTGACCTCCGTGTAGATGGCCCGCGCCACCATATCCCTTGTCGAAAGCTCCATCCGCTTCGGGTCGTATCGCTCCATGAAGCGCTCGCCCGCGGCGTTCCGGAGCAGGCCCCCCTCGCCGCGGACCGCCTCGGTGACGAGGAGCCCCTGTACACCCGGGGGCCATACCATCCCGGTCGGGTGGAACTGGAAGAACTCCATGTCGATCAGCTCCGCCCCCGCGCCCAACGCGAGGGCGTGGCCGTCGCCCGTGTATTCCCATGAGTTCGACGTGATCGTATAGGCCTTTCCGATCCCTCCGGTAGCGAGCACGACGGACTTCGCGCGGAATAGGACGAAACGCCCCGTCTCCCGCCAGTAAGCAAAGGCGCCCACGACGCGGGAATCCTGCTTTAAGAGCTTCGTGACCGTGCACTCCATGTAGACCTCGAGCCCCTGATGGACGCCGAAGTCTTGCAGTGTGCGGATCATTTCGAGGCCGGTGCGGTCGCCCACGTGCGCCAGACGCGGTGAGGAGTGCCCGCCGAAATTTCGCTGGAGGATCCGGCCGTCCTGGGTCCGGTCGAACACGGCGCCCCATTGCTCCAGCTCGCGGACTCGATCGGGAGCCTCCTGCGCATGGAGCTGCGCCATGCGCCAGTTGTTCAGCATCTTTCCACCGAGCATCGTGTCCTTGAAGTGGACCTTCCAGGAATCGCTCGGATCGACGTGGGCGAGCGCCGCGGCCACCCCTCCCTCGGCCATGACCGTGTGCGCCTTCCCGAGCAGCGATTTACAGACCACGCCCACCCGCGCGCCCTGCGCCGAAGCCTCGATCGCCGCGCGGAGCCCGGCCCCGCCCGCGCCGATCACGAGCACGTCGACGTCGTGCGATTCGTATCGCTCGCTCACAGGAGCCTCACGTCGTGGAAGACGCCCATCGAGAGAAGGCGCACGTAGAAGTCCGCGAAGCAGACGGCGACGAGCGAGATCCATGCGAATCCCATGTGATGCTCGTTCAGCGCCGAGACGCCCAACCAGGCGCCGTGGCGCCCGCGCGCGGCCGCGGTGCAGGAGAAGCAATCGAGCTTTCCGCCGACCAGGTGCCGGAAGGAATGACAGGAGAAAGTGTACAGGGTCAGCGTTCCCGTGCTCGCGAGGATCACGAGCGTCCCGAGACCGACCCCGAACCGCCCATCGAACCAGAGCGCGTCCCACACGTCGTGCCAGAGAAAGAAGAGCCAGAGGAACGCGAGGTAGAAGGCGAAGCGGTGGAGGTTCTGGAGCACGAAGGGAAACCTGGTCTCCCCGGTGTACTTGCCTCGGTGCAGCTCGCCGACCGCGCACGCCACGGGGTCGAGGAAAAACGCGCGGTAATAGGCCTTCCTATAGTAGTAACACGTAGCGCGGAAAAGGGTCGGCGGGATCAGGATGAGGAGGGCGGGGGAAAGCGGCCACCAGGGAGCCGTGATCTTGGGGGAGTAGAGCGGCGAGAGATAGCTGCCGAACTCGAAGTGGGCGCCCTGCAGGGCCGCCCAGGTCGCGTAGCCTCCCAGCAAGAGCAAGCCGGCCGCGACCAGCCCCGGCGCCAGCCACCACGAATCGCGCCGGCTCGTGGACCCGAAATGCTCCCGCGACGCAGCGTGTGCCGTTTCCGCCATTCAGGCCCCCTCCATCGAACGCGTGATTCAAAGCAGAGACGGTCGAGCAAGCGAGTTTAGCACGGGCCTCCCGGGAAATAAATCAGCCAGCGCGTCATCGGAGCCGCGCTGGCTGCACACCTTGGGACGTCGGGATTCCTTGGGATCCGGGGCTATCCCTTGCCCCCGGGATCGTTCCCGATGCGGTCCCTACCCCTACTTCCGGGGCAATGTCGGCTCGATGCTCCCGCCGACTATAAGTAACGATATGCCGATCGTGGGTTGAAGCAAGGGGCGGGCGCATATTAGGCGCCCGCCCCTACGGAGAGTGACCTGCCTCGCAGTTAGGGTTGGGGATCCTATTCGTCGTAGCCGTGGTCGTCCTCATCATCGGCCTGGTACGGCCCGTCCCAGTCCGAATCGTAGTTGTCGTCCCAGTTGCTCGCCTGAATGGTGTACTCGTCCGGCCCGTGATCGCAGTGCGCCACGTGCGCGGCGTAGGCGTCATAGGTATCGAACCGCGCGTCGCAGAAATTGCAGCCGTAGAGGTAGTGCGGGCGCACGATCCGCGCGTGGATATTGATTCCACCGATGCACGCGTCGGCCGCGATGAAGTATCGAACGGGCCGCACGTACAGGCTGCCGCGGTAGAACCTCGGTTGGACGAAGACCCGGCGGGCGCGGAAGTAGGACCCATGACGCCGGTCACGGATCACGATCACGTCCCGGCGAACCGGCACGCCGCGCCATGACCGGTAGGTGCCCCATGAACCTCGGGCGCTCCAGCCTCGATCGCGGTACGTCACGCGGCCGTTCCCGCTCCGGTCACCCCAGGCTCTCCGGTCCGTGGTTCCGCGGTCGCCCCGCGTGCCCTGGTCATTCCACCCGCCTCCGCGCTCCCGCTTCTCGATTCTCCGGTCCCCTTCCTTTGGTGTCCACCACTTGCCTTGATCAGCTTGGGCGAGAAGGGGAGTCCCCAGGAGAATCGTGACCCCGAGGGCGCTCACGACGGCCGTCTGCATTATGTCTCGCCATCTTCCAATCATGAGAACCGCTCCTTTCCGGCGTGTGGGGAGCCCCCCATCACGTCCGCGGGACTCAAAAGCAACCCGCGTGCCCGGGAGATAGAGGAACCATAAGTGGCAGGGATCACGTCGGTTGGGCGATCAACCCGGTCACGTCTAGCCGCCGGAACCGTGACGGAAGGAAACCACGGTCGCGGTTCAGCCACACCTCTCCGAGGCTCAACTGAGCGACCTATTCTGCCGATAGAAGGACGAGTGCCGGACGGGGCCGGCGCTTTCCTGCTTAACCAAACCAAAGGAGTCAATCCATGGCCTCACTGAACGAGAGCGAGCGCACGGAATATGCCGTCCTCATGAATCGCGGGCGCGATGCGGAGCGCACGAGCCATTTCTGCTGGATCGCCTCCGGCGTTGCTGCCACGGTGCTCCTGTCCTGGGCCATCGCCGCGCGGAGGCCGCCTCTCATGCTTCCGGTCATCTTTGCCGTCGCCTATGGCTTCTATACGACCATCCACGGACGGCAGCAGACCCGCCTGATCGCCGGCTATGTGAAGGAATTCTTCGAGGGTCGTGATGCCGGTGGTCCGCAGTGGTTCACGCGCTTAGGGCACCTCGAGATCATGCCGGGGTTCAGCCCGTCCATGAGCGACTGGCTTTCGACCGGGCTTGCGAATGCCGTTGTCGTGATTGCGATCGTATTCGCGTGGCTCTTCGCTTCTGCCGCCCCGCGCGGCGAGCTCTACGCCGGGATCGTGACTGGCTGCGGGATCCTCTTCGCGATCCATTCGATCTCCGAGACGACCCGCCTGCGCCAGAGCGACCCGGCTTCGTTTTGGCGTCAAGTGACCGCGGGGCCCCATGAAGCGCGCCGGCAACGAGTCGTAGTGAGATAGGGTCCCGGGAACGTCACACCGGGGTTGGTGCCTAGCTCGCCGGTAGCAGCCGCCGGAGAAACCAGACAGCGCCCGCGAGGATCACGCACCAGGACCCCATCGCGACGACGCGGCGCGACCATGCGTCGCTCGATGACTTGAGCAGGGCGAGGAGCGGCGCTACCGAGAGCACGATCACGCTTTGCGCGGCCTCGACCCCGCCGTTGAACGAGAAAAGTGCCCATGCGCGGGCGCCCGCGGGAAGCCCCAGCTCCCGGAGAACGCCGGCGAACCCGAGGCCGTGGATCAATCCGAAGCCGAAGGCGATCAGCGCGCGTACGTCGCGGCCGTTACGGGACGCGAGGATGTTCTCCACGCCGATGAAGGCGATGGTGAGCGCGATCGCGGGCTCGACGATCCCGGGGGAAGGATTGAGGACGCCGAGGGTCGCCAGGGCGAGCGTGATGCTATGGGCGACCGTAAAGGCGGTCACGATCTTGAGAAGTCTGGTGACCCTCCCGCCCAGGAGCAGAAGGCCGACGATGAAGAGCATGTGATCGGGGCCGGTGAAGATGTGGTGGATTCCCTCGCCCACGAACCTCCCGATCAACGCAAGGCGCCCCTGCCCGCCACCCGAGAAATACTCCACGTTCGACCGGGTTGCATCCAGGAGACCCTGGTAACGTAGGCGCCCCGCTTCGTAGACGTTGAGATACGTCACGTGCTGTGGGTCGTAGCGGAATAGCGCGCACGCGACGTGGAGCTTGCCGGGGATCCGTTCCCAGGGCACATCGAATCGCGCGACGATGCTCCGGCGCCCGGGCAGAGGCTCGATCCCCTTCCAGCGCGGCCGGAGACCCACCCCATCCGCTCGAATCGCGAAACGGTTCGAGAGCAGGGCTTCGACCCTCGCTCCACAGCGGTCGAGATTCCCCTGGCGGAGCAGGGAGTCGGGCGTCGTGAGGCCGAGCTCGTGCGCGACGTCGACGACGTGCGCCACCGCCTTTCCCTGAAGCTTGTGCTCATCCAGGCGCAGGTCGATGAAGCTGTAGGGCTGATCGTGCGCGAGCGCGCGGGGAGGGGCGGCTGCGGTGAGGGCGAACGCGGCAACGGCTAGGGCGGGAGCCCCCCGCGCGATCCGCGCGCCCAGACGGGCAAGGATGCTTCTCACCGGAGAGGCTCAGGGGCGAAGGTCAGCGAGGCCCAGTAGCTCTCCCAGTCGGCTGCGTCCCGTTCGCGACAGGGCACCATGTGGACGACGCCGATGAGCCACTCGCCCATGCCGGAAATGGGTATCGTCGCGACCCCCTCCCGGTCGCTGCGGGCCTCTACCCGCGGTCCTGCCGAATCGCGCACGGCTTCGTCGCGGGGCGCCCAGCCGCGTCCGAGCGGGGCGCACCAGGCGCGAACGAGCGCGCCCGCCAGAGGCTTCCTTCGGAAGAGCACCCGGACCCGAAGGGGCCTACCCGCCGAGGGAGCGTCGAGGGGCACGACCTCGAGCGTGAGCCCGGCCGCACGGAGCGCGCGCGTCCGGTCGGTCCCGCCGATCCAGGTCTTGGCGCACCGCGCGTATCGCTCGCGCCCATCTCCCGCTCTCGCGCCCAATCTCGCGCGCGCCGCGCGAGGCAGGGTCAACCCCTCGAGGTCCAGGTAGCGATCGAAATCGGGAGCGGGAAGGGTGAGCTGCGTGAACCCCGATTCGTAGGCGACCAGCGCGCCGCCGGCGTCCGCACCGATGAACCGCGCGAAGACCAGCTCGCCGTTCAAAGTCGCCGGCGTCAGGTCGAGCTTCTTCGCGCCAAGAAGCTCGAAGGAGCGTGTGCGGGTCGCGGTATAGGGGCTTCCCTCCCCGCGGAATCCTGTTCCCACGAATGCTGCGATCTCAAGCGTGTCCCCTTTGGATTGGCGGTAGCTGGAAGGGGAGAGCCAGAATTCATGGGCGCCCGCGGCTCGCGGCTGACCCGCGGCAATGAGGGCCGCGGCCAGCATCGCTCCTTGAATGACCCATTGGCGGAACGTTCGTGTCATGGGGGGAGCCCCTCGCATCCTCTGTGGCCTGCCATCCTCTGTCGCCTGCCGGAACACCTCCATTACGGAGCGGAGAGCGACGCGGATGAGCGGGGCGGTCTTTTTCGGGACCCTCCGCGTCGCGGATTTTTTCCTCGCCCCTCATCCGGCGATCGGGGTGCGCCGTAGTGGAGGTGTCGGGCCCGGAATCCCCGGGCCATCTTCACCCGGAGCCGCGCTTCGCGCGCCATGAGGGGGTTTCCAATGAGGCATCTTCGATTCATCAGGGGGGCAGCGTTCATCCTAGGGGCGCTCGCGCTCTCGTCGGCCATGCCGGCCACGACGGGGGCGTCGAGCCACAGCGAGGCGCCCGGCACAGCCAAGGATCGGCTGGCCGACGACACCGATCTCTACGCGTTCATAGCGCCCGACGCGCCGGACAAGGTGACGTTCGTCGGGAATTGGATCCCTCTTCTCGAGCCGAACGGCGGGCCGAATTTCTACACGTTCGATGAGGATGTCGAGTACTACATCAACATCGATAACGCCGGAGACTGTCTCGACCACATCCGCTATCAGTTCAAGTTCAAGACGACCCGCAGAAATCCCGCGACGTTTCTCTACAACACGGGCATGGTGACGTCGCTGGACGATCCGGATCTCAACGTGCGCCAGACCTACACGCTCACCCGCTTGGATAACGGCTCGCCGACGGTCCTCGTGAGGGACGGCGCGGTTGCGCCGAATAACGTCGGCCCCGCCTCCATGCCGAGCTACAACGACCTGGCCCAGGCCGCCGTCACGACGCTTCCGGACGGGACGAAGATCTTCGTCGGGCCGAGGGACGATCCCTTCTTCGTCGACCTGGGCGCGGTCTTCGACCTGCTCACGATTCGCCGGATCCCGGGCAACATGGGGGGCGGTGTCGACGGCGTCGGCGGGTTCAACGTGATGACGATCGCGATCCAGGTGCCCATGACGAAGCTCACCAAAGACGGCCTGGCCCCGAACGCGCGCAACTCCGTGATCGGGATCTACGATTCGGCGGAGCGCTCGAGAGTGCGCGTGCTGAACGAGGACGGAACGGTGTTGAACACAGGGCCGGACGTTCAGGTCTCGCGTCTGGGCATGCCGCTGGTGAACGAGGTCGTGATTCCTCTCGGCGCCAAGGACAGGTTCAATCACACGAAGCCGACCGGTGACGCCTCGTTTCTGAGCTACGTCACCGACCCCGAGCTACCGAAGCTCTTCAACCTCCTCTACGGCCTGCCGATTCCGACCACCCCGCGGAACGATCTCGTGTCGGTTTTCCTGACCGGCATTCCCGGCGTGAACAAGCCCGCGAATCCGAGGCAGGTTCCCTGCGAGATGCTCCGGCTCAACATGGCGATCGCCCCCAACACCGAGAACCCCAACCGGCTCGGGGTGATCGCGGGGGACGCCTCGGGGTTCCCGAACGGTCGCAGGCTCGCGGACGACGTCGTGGATGTCGAGGAACGCGCCGCCGCGGGCGGCTACGTCCTGACGCCCGATTTCAACAACTCACCCGCGAACGCGCTTGGGGACGGCGTGGATGAGAACGATCTTCCCTTCCTGCCGTACTTCCCGTACGTCGCGCCGCCTCACTCACCCTTCGCGCACCAACACCATCGCGAGGAGCCGATCCATGCCGCGTCCGTCCCGGCCACAGCCTCCATGCAGACGGCCGGCGCCGCCACGGCCGACCCCGCCGGCGCGCCGAAGCTCTCCTTGCGGCTCGCGGGGCAGAATCCTTCTCCCTCGAGCAAGCTCGAGTTCACGATTCCCAAGGCGGGCCGCGTCTCGCTCCGGCTCTATGACGCGCAGGGCAGGCTGGTTCGCACCCTCGTAGACCAGGATGCGGCGCCGGGGTCCTTCACCGCCCGTTGGGATGGCCGGGCGGCGGACGGGTCGCAGGTGGCGAAGGGAATCTACTTCGCGAGATTTACCTCGGGAGGTGAATCGGTCGAGAAGAAAGTCGTATTGAACTGAGAGGGTAAAGCCCATCCAAGGCCCCGGTCCCGTCGCGGACCGGGGCTTCCTTCTCAAAGGGTTCCCCGTCTAGAACAGATCGCGCAGGCCCGGCAGCGCCGGCTTCATGATCATGAGCGCCGCGGCCAACGCCGGCGCGGCGAGCGCCACTGCGCCCCAGATCTCCCACCGCCGGGAAAGCGATCGGTAGGCGGCCCAATCCAGGGAATCGCCGCTCTTCCTCACGAGCGCCAGCATGCCCCTCTGGGCCGGGGCCACGTGCATCATGAACGCGAAGCCGGAGATCGTGAAGAGAACGATGGACCAGAAGATCCATCCGGTGCCGAGGATCGGGAAACGGCCGCCGATCGCGGCCCCAAACCCCCCGACCAGGATGAAGATGATCGGCGGCATCGTGAACAGCCGGTCGGCCTGGATGAGTCCCTCGAGCGTATGTCCGATAATTGCCGGGTTTCGGGAGTGGTCCGCGTGCGCCTTCCAGAAAACTCCGGTCGTGATGTTTCCCAGGAAGAGCGCGACAGCGAGCACGTGGAGGAGCTTGAAGCCGAGAACCATGTGTGGGCTCATCGAGACACTCCGATCGTTAAGGTCCGCCGTGCGGGATCATTCCAACGGCGCTGAATTCCGGAAAGCCCCTGTGCGAGACTCCCCAGATCGCGAAGAGAAGAATCGATACGGCGGCCCCCACGCCGAAGAAACGTCGCACCGGGCTCCAAGGACGACCGCGGGTGAATGCCCAGATCAGATAGGCTGCACCGAACGGAAGCAGGAGTGGAACGGTCCGGCCTTCGACCCCCGCCGCGAAGTAGATGAACCCATAACAGACCGCGCCGGTCATGAGGAGCGTGGTCCGCGATTCCCCAGGCGCCGCCTCCGACGCATGCGACCTCGGTTCGAGAAGGGTGAGGGCCGCGCAGATCACGACCTTGGAAGAATCGATGACGTAATGCGAGACCCGCTCGTCCCACCAGTTGACGAGGCCGAATGGATCGGAAAGCCGTGCCCGCGTGATCGCGTCATGGATGGAGTTCGCCGCCACGTGCATCCCGTGCCCCAGCACGAGGGCGAGACCCCCAGCGGCGAGGAGCATGCGCCCGAAATGGAGGATTCGAAGGGAGTCCGGGCGGTGGCCCGATGAGCAGACCCGAAGCGCTCGCACGACCCGCGCGTATAGAAAGACCAGAACGAACGGGGTCGCAGCGTCGATGAGATCGCCCACGGTGAGACCGGGGCGCAGGATGGGAGTCTTGACGTAGACGGAGGCGAGATAGAGCGCCGCGAACGCGATTCCCAGCCAGCCGAGCGTTGCCTCGATGGGCGGCGAGGGCCGGCTTACGGGCTCAGGATTCTCGCGGCCCATCCAGGTCCCTCGCGCGAGTAGAGCACGCGATGGTGGAGTCGGTGGGGACGACCTTCCCAGAACTCGATTCGCTGCGGCTCGATTCTGAAGCCGCCCCAGAAGCGCGGGCGCGGCACTTTTTCAGGGAGACTCTTGTCGAGCTCCGCGAAGCGCGCCGTGAGCTCCTCGCGTCCCCGCGGCAACTCGGCGCTCTGGCGCGACGTCCAAGCGCCGACCTGCGAGTCCCGGGCGCGGCCCGCCCAATAGGCGTCCGCTTCCGCGTCGGACACGAGCTTCGCCCTGCCCTCCACCCGTATCTGTTTGGCTAGAGGGGGCCACCAGAAGCAGAGCGCGGCCGGGGCGCCCTCGCTCCCGCCGCTCAGAAGATCCGCTCCTTTTCGGCTCCCGAGGTTGGTGTAGAAGACGAATCCGCGATCATCCGCGGCCCGGACCAAGACCATTCGGACCGATGGCCGTCCGTCCTGACCGACCGTCGCGAGCGCGGCCGCATCCGGCTCCGGGATATCGGGGCGTTTGGCGAGCGCGGCCCACTCCCGAAACAGCGCGATCGGATCGGCCGCCTCGGTCACAGGCTCGGGGCCGACTTCCCGGATTCCCCTTCGCGCTGGACGGGACGGTACTTGACGCCGAGACGGTCGAAGAGGAACAGGAGCACGTCCGCCGTCTGCTGGTCGCGCTCCGACAGCGCGGTGCCGCCACCGTGGCCCGAGTCGTAGCTCACCCTCATGAGAACCGGATTCGGCGACTTGGTTGCCTGAAGCCGCGCGACCATCTTGAACGTTTCCCAAGCCGGCACCCTCGGATCGTTGACCCCTGTGAGCGCGAGCACCGAGGGATAGGTCTTTTCATCCTTCACGTGGTGGTAGGGGGAATAGCCGTACATCCCGCGGAATTGGACCGAGTCCTTCACGGTTCCGAACTCGGTGGTGTTGAATTCTCCGTTTGGAGAGAGCTCGGTCCGCAACACGTCGCCATACCCGACATGGGCGACCGCGGCCTGCATGAAATCGGGGTAGTGGACCAACGTGCCGTAGACCAGGAGCCCGCCCGCGCTTCCCCCCTCGATCGCGAGCCGCTCCTTGCTCGTATAGCCCCTCTCGACGAGATAGCGCGCGCACGAGGCGAAATCGTCCATCGAAACCTTCTTCGTTCCGAGCCTCGCGGCCTGGTGCCATGCGTCGCCGAATTCGCCGCCTCCGCGAATGCTCGCGTCCACGTAGATGCCTCCCTGCTCGAGCCAGACCTTGAGATCGGGCTGGAAATACGGCTGCTCGCTGAGCCCGTAGCTCCCGTAGCCGTAGAGGACCGTCGGGGCGCGTCCGTCGAGCTTGGTGTCTTTTCGCATGATGATGTTGAGGGGCAGCTTCGTGCCATCGGGCGCCGTCGCGAACTCGCGGCGGACCTCGCAGTCGCCGAAGTCGGCGGGGGAGACCTGCGCGAGCGCCGTCTCCTGAAGGCCCGTGCGGTCCGAGCCGTAGCGGTACAGGGCGGGCGGATGCGTGTAGCTCTGGCTGCGCACCAGCACATCGTCTCCCGACGTGCGCATGGCAGTCCCCATGGTAGC
>DASXTQ010000116.1:0-4283 GCA_036505295.1 Candidatus Eiseniibacteriota bacterium | reverse complement strand
GGTGACGTGATATGCCGTCACGCGCCCTGAGGGATCCTTCACCTCGAGCTTCCCTTCCTTGAGGGCCGTGATGAGAGGCGCGTGATGCGCGAGGACGCCGAGGTAGCCCTCGGAGCCTGGCACCTGCAACGACGCCACCTCAGCTTCGAGGAGAAGCTTTTGTGGCGTCACGAGCCGTAGCAGAAAGGTGTTTTCCGCCATCGCAGGGCGCGCCCGCTAGGAAGCGACCCCCATCTGCTCCGCCCTCTGGAACACCTCGTCGATCGTCCCCACCATGTAGAAGGCCTGCTCGGGAATGTGGTCGCATTTCCCGTCGACGATCGTCTTGAAGGAGCGGATCGTGTCCTCGAGCTTGACGTAGCGTCCCTGCTGGCCGGTGAAGGGTTCAGCGACAAACATGGGCTGGGACAGGAATTTTTGGATCTTGCGCGCGCGGGCCACGATGACCTTGTCGTCCTCGGACAGCTCGTCGATCCCGAGAATCGCGATGATGTCCTGGAGATCTTTGTAGCGCTGCAACACTTTTTGAACGGCGCGCGCCAGCGCGTAGTGCTCTTCGCCGACGACGTGGGGATCCAGGCTCCGGGAGGTCGAGTCGAGCGGATCCACCGCCGGGTAGATTCCCAGCTCGCTGATCCTTCGCGAGAGCACCGTGGTCGCGTCCAGATGGGTGAAGGTGGTCGCCGGCGCTGGATCGGTGAGATCGTCGGCCGGCACGTAGATCGCCTGCACCGACGTGATCGAGCCGCGCTTCGTTGAGGTGATGCGTTCTTGTAACGCCCCCATCTCGGTCGAGAGCGTGGGCTGATACCCCACCGCCGACGGCATGCGGCCCAGGAGTGCGGACACCTCGGAGCCGGCCTGGACAAAGCGGAAGATGTTGTCCACGAAGAAGAGGACGTCCTGGTTCTCCTGGTCGCGGAAATACTCGGCCATCGTGACCCCGGTCAAGCCGACGCGGAGCCGGGCGCCGGGCGGCTCGTTCATCTGGCCGAACACCATCACGGTCTTGTCGATGACGCCCGATTCCTTCATCTCCAGCCAGAGGTCGTTCCCTTCGCGCGTCCGCTCGCCCACGCCGGAGAAAACCGAGAACCCGCCGTGCTCGGTGGCAATGTTGCGGATTAGCTCCTGCAAGATGACCGTCTTCCCAAGGCCCGCGCCACCGAAGAGTCCGATCTTTCCCCCCTTCGCGTAGGGCGCGAGCAGATCCACGACTTTGAGCCCCGTCTCGAAGATCCGCGCCACTGTTTCCTGCTCTTCGAACGTGGGAGGCGCGCGGTGGATGGGAAGCCTCTGTTCCGGCTGGCTCACCGGCGGGCCTTGGTCGATCGGCTCGCCCAGAAGGTTGAATACGCGGCCCAGCGTCTGGCGCCCCACCGGGACCCGGATCGGCCCACCCGTGTCGACCGCGTTCATGCCGCGGACGAGCCCGTCGGTGGACGCCATGGCGACACACCGGACCACCTCGTCGCCGATGTGGAGCGCCACCTCGACCGTGAGGTGGATATCCTGCTCCGGGTAATCGATCCGGAGCGCATTCAGGATCGGCGGCAGATGCTCCGGGGCGAACCGCACATCCACCGTGGGCCCGATCACCTGGATGATGCTGCCGACGTTGCCGCCCTTGCCGTTCGTCGCGTTCGGTGTCGTGGTTGTTCGCGTTGCGTTCGTTCGAGTCGCGTTCGCCATGGTCCTTCCTTTTATTTGAGCGCTTCGGCCCCGCCGACGATCTCCACGATCTCGCGAGTGATCGTGGCCTGGCGGGTCCGGTTCATGTGCAGCGTGAGTGTCTGGATCATCTCGTTCGCGTTCTTCGTGGCGGAGCCCATCGCGATCATCCGCGCGCCGTGCTCCGCCGCGGCCGATTCCGCGAGCGCCATGTAGAGCCGCATCGCCAGGAAGTAGGGCACGATGCGGGTCAGGATGGCGCCCGGGTCGGGCTCGTAGATGTAGTCGCGCCGCGCTCCGGGGGCCTTGCCTTCCGTACCCGCGCCCTGGACCGGCTCGGGCGCGCGCGCGAAGGTCTCGCTCCCGAGCGGCAGGTACGGCTCCACGACGACGTAGCGGCTCAAGGCGCTCTTGAAGCGCGTGTAGATCAGGTCCACTTCGTCGATCTCGCCCGCTTCCACGCGCGAGAGGACCGCGCGGCTCGTCTCCTCCGCAAATCCCCAGTCGGCGACGCCGCCCAGGTCCGTCTTCGAGACAAGGATCGAGGCACCGCGCCGGCGGAAGTAATCGAAGCCCTTCTTGCCGAGGAGGACCAGCCGCGTGGGCTGGGGCTTCTCGCGCATGCGCTCCTCGGCGGCCCGGACCAGGTTCGTGTTGAAGGCTCCGCAGAGACCACGGTCGGACGTCACGAGCAGGATCGCGCGGTTTTTCACGTCGCGCTTCGCGAAGGCCGGATGGCTCAGGTCGCTCGAGGCTTCCGCCAGGTTGGCGAGCACGGCGCTCAGATCGCCAGCATAGGGTCTCGCCGACTCGACCGTCGCCTGCGCGCGGCGGAGCTTTGCCGCGGAAACCATCTCCATGGTCTTCGTGATCTGGGCCGTGCTCCGGACGCTCCGGATCCGGCGCCGTATGTCGCGAAGGGTCGCCACGGATTACTTCGAGGCGGTACCGCGCTTCTTCGTGAACTGCTCCTTCCACGCGGCGATCGCCTTCTTGAGCTTGGCCTCGATCGGATCCGTCAGCTCGTACTTCGCTTTCAGGTCGTGCATCAAGTCCGCGTAGTCCTTATCGAGGAACTCGTAGAGTCCCGTCTCGAAATCGCGGATGTCGGTCGTCGGAAGGTCGTCGAGATAGCCCTGCGTCCCTGCGTAGATGATCGCAACCTGGCGCTCCACCGGCAGCGGCTCGTACTGCCCCTGCTTCAAAAGCTCGACCATCCGCTCGCCGCGGGTGAGCTGGTCCTGGGTGGCCTTGTCCAGGTCCGATCCGAACTGGGAGAACGCCGCGAGCTCGCGGAACTGCGCCAGGTCGAGGCGGAGCCGGCCGGCGACCTTCTTCATGGCCTTCGTCTGCGCCTTGCCGCCGACGCGCGAGACCGAGATCCCCACGTTGATCGCGGGACGGACGCCTGAGAAGAAAAGATCGCTCTCGAGGAAGATCTGCCCATCGGTGATCGAGATCACGTTCGTGGGGATGTAGGCGGACACGTCCCCCGCCTGCGTCTCGATGATGGGAAGTGCCGTGAGCGAGCCCGCGCCCAGCTGGTCGTTCAGCTTCGCCGCGCGCTCGAGAAGCCGTGAGTGGAGATAGAAAATGTCGCCCGGATACGCCTCACGCCCCGGCGGGCGGCGCAGGAGCAGCGAGAGCTGCCGGTAGGCCTGGGCGTGCTTCGAGAGATCGTCGTAGATCACGAGCGCGTGCTTTCCCGCGTCGCGGAACTCCTCGCCGATCGCGCAGCCGGTGTAGGGCGCGATGTACTGGAGCGGCGCGGACTCGCTCGCCCCCGCGGCCACCACCGTCGTGTATTTCATCGCGCCGCGGTCTTCCAGCACCTTCACCACTTTCGCGACGGTGAAGTCTTTCTGACCGACCGCGACGTAGATGCAGTGGAGGTCGCCCGCGGTCTGGTTCAGGATCGTATCGATCGCGAGCGCGGTCTTGCCGGTCTGGCGGTCGCCGATGATAAGCTCGCGCTGCCCGCGCCCGATCGGGATCATCGAATCGATCGCCTTGAGGCCGGTCTGCACCGGCTGATTCACCGGCTGGCGGTCCACGATGCCCGGGGCGTGACCCTCCAGGGCCCGCGACTTGTCCGTGACGATCGGCCCCTTGCCGTCGATCGGCTGGCCGATCGCGTTGATGACGCGCCCGATCATCGCCTCGCCGACCGGGACCGAGGCGATCTTGCCGGTGCGGCGGACGGTGTCCCCCTGTTTCACGTTGTCGGTGCCGCCGAACAGCGCCGCCCCGACGTTGTCCTCTTCGAGATTGAGGACGATGCCGGTCAGGTCCCCCGGAAAGAGCAGAAGCTCCCCCGCCATCGCGTCGTCGAGACCCCAGATGCGGGCGATGCCGTCCCCTACTTGTAAAACCGTCCCGACGCTCTCCATCTTGAGCCGGGATTCGTAGCGCTCGAGCTCCTGCTCGAGGACCGAACTCACTTCTTCTGGCTTGAACGCCATGCGTTGACCTCTGGCCTCAGACCCGCGTCTCACGCAGCTGCCGGCGGATGCGCCAGAGCTGCGTCGCGAGGGTGCCGTCGATGACCTTGTGATCCAACGAAAGGACCGCTCCTCCGAGGAGTACGGGATCCACTTCGCGGGTGAGCGTGA
>DASXTQ010000115.1:0-9760 GCA_036505295.1 Candidatus Eiseniibacteriota bacterium | reverse complement strand
CGAATGCGATATCTGGGGGCCCTGGTGCTCGCGGGCGCGGCTTTCCTCGCCGTTCGTCCCGTGGCCGCGGGGACGATGACGGGCGGCGCGGGGGTTGATTATCAGACCGGGCCGGAAGCTCAGTCCTATCGAAGCGCGCTCCTATTCGGGTCCGCCGACCTCGCGTCGGGGGATTTCACCGTCGCTGCCGTTCGGTTCGGCGACAGCTCGGTCGGGCCGGGCGTTAGCGGGTTTGCGAATGCGGGTCTGCGCGTCACCTCCGCATCCAGGCTTCGTGTCATCGGCCTGCGCACGATCGGTGACGGCGCCTACCGCGCCTGGCGATTGCGCGCCGGTCCGGAGCTCAACCTGACTTCGGAGGTGACGCTGGGGACCTACTACCTCCGCGCCCGGGACAACTCCCAGGGAGTCTTTGACGCTGGAGGAGTTGAGTTGAGCGTCCCGATCGCCCGGGGCGTATCGGGGCAAGTCGGATCGTCCTACGGGGAATGGAACGGCGGCGCGACGACCGCGCAGGGGATGATCGCCGGGACATGGCATGCGGGTTCGCGGGTCCAGCTCCTGTGCGAGGTCGACGTCGGCCGCAACGTCATGACGATGTCGACATCGTCCCCATCGAGCGGTGGAATCCTGGGAGGGCTTCCGATCACCGGCGGTCTAGGAAATGGGGGCTCGGGCACGGAGTCGAGAACCGAAAACCGTGTCTCGGCCACAAGCCAGCTGGGCGTTCGGTTTTTGTTTCCGTAAGCAGTTCGGGGGGTCCCACAGCGTGCAGCCCTTTTGCGCGCAAAAGGAGGTTGAGATGAAACAGATCACCGGTGCTTTGTTGGGCGGCGTCTTGGTCCTGGCTTCATTGGGGACCGCATTCGGGCAGGTAAGCGATCCGGCCGCATCCGGCGCCGCGTCCACCACCACGGGCACGCATGGCACCCTCGAGGCGCAGCCGCCTGCAGCGCCAACCCAGGTGCAGGCAGAAACGCAGGCGCAAACGGCGACAAGCGCCGAGGCAAGCGCGGACGCCAACGGTGCTCTCAAGGCGGTCCGGGACCGGGCGAAGGGCGCTCCCGCCAAAACGCGCGAGGCGGTGGAGAAGAAGCTGACGGAGATCTCCAAGGAGATCGACGCCGAGGCGGCCGCGAAGGGACATGCCGTCGTGGCGGATCGCGTGGCGGCAGAATTTGGCATGACCAGCGAGACCCTCATGGCAGAGCAGAACACGCTCAACACCGGTTGGGGCGACCTTGTGATCGCACATACGCTTCTTGCGAACGCAAAGACCCCATTGACGACGGAGCACCTTTACTCGCTGCATCGGTCGGGATTCGGTTGGGGTCAGATTGCCTACGGGCTCAACCTCCGCCTCGGCGAGGTTACAGCTGCTGTGAGGAGCGAGGGGGGAGTCGCGACGGGTCTGACGAAGGCTGATGGCAAGGCTGCCATGATCCACAGTGGAGCCCGCGTGGGCGCGACCACCAAGACGAGCGCGGCCGCAGGAAAGACCAGCGTGGGCGCCTCGAGCGGCGTTGGAGTAGGAGTGAAGGTAGGCCAGTAGTCGAGCGGTTCAAGACCGACTCGATCGGCAATGCATTCGCCCCGCCGGGCTTCGGCCCGCGGGGCGATTTTCTTTATGTGCTTGTGGACCGGCGCATAGACTGTATACTGTATACAGAAATGCCGGTCAAGTAACGGCCCATGTGCAGGAGGACCCAATGAAGTGGATTACCCGTGAGAACGCGAAGGTTGATCGCGTGGCTTGCCCGTGGCTGATTCGCCGATTCATCGACAGGGACGCGGAGTTTCTGTTCGTCCCCGCAAGCCGTGTCACGGACGTCGCGCGAGATGAGGGGGCGATTCCCTATGATGTGCCCGGAGTCCAGTTCGGACATAACGAGGGCCGATGCTCGTTCGAGAGCCTCTTGGAGCATCACGGCTTGAACAAGGACCCTGCGCTGGCCGCGCTCGGGCGCATCGTGCACGCGGCCGACATTCCGGAGGACGATTCCGTGTCCTCGGAGGGCGCCGGCCTGCGCGCGATCGCGCATGGCTTCTCTCTCCTGCACGGCACCGATGACCAGGCCAAGATCAAGTTGGAGACCCCCCTATACGACGCTCTGTACGCCTGGTGCGTCCAGCGAACGCGGACGAACCAGGAAGCGAGCGCGTAGGAGTGCCCGCGAGGGGCGTCCGGCCGATCGTCCGGATCCCGATCCGTTCTGAGGTGCGCCGCATTCTCCTCGAGGGAATGCTCCGGGGCGATCCCGCTCCGGGGTCTCCGATCAACGAATCCGAGCTTTCGGGGCTTCTGGGCGTGAGCCGCACGCCGCTCCGCGAAGCGCTGCTCAGCCTCGTCGGGGAGGGGTTCCTACGAGCGTCTCCGGGCCGAGGCTTCTTCGTGCTCCCGCTGAGCGCGCAGGAGGTGGAGAACCTCTACCCGATCATCGCCGCGCTCGAGGGCCTGGCGTTGCGGTCTTCGCCGCGGGCGTCCTCGGCCGAGATCCAACGGCTGAATGAGATCAATCAGGAGCTGGCCCATGGCCGGGACAACTGGAAGGCGGCGCTCGATGCGGACGAGCGCTGGCACGAGGCCCTTCTCTCGCGATGCGGGAATGAGCGGCTTCTCGAGACCCTCCGGATGCTCAAGTATCATGCGCAGCGCTACGAGAGCGCGTACATGCGCCATTCCGGAACCATCATCCAGTCGGTAGCGCAACATCGAGCGATCATCCGTGCCTTGCGCCGGGACGATCTGGAAGCGGCGGCTCGGTTTCTCGATGCAAACTGGAAGATCAGTCAGGATTTCCTGCTTCCCTGGCTCCGCACACAGGAGGCCGTTCCATCACCGGTGACGCGCAGGCGGGCACGCCAGGCATGAGGGAAGATCCACTCTCCCCGGAAGCGGTCGTCAGCCTTCTGTGCGACCTCATCCGGATTCCGTCCGTGAATCCCAAGCTTGCGACAGAGGAAGCGCACGGGGAACAAGGGGTCGCGGCATTCGCCGCCGAGTGGCTCCAGGCTCGGGGCGTCAAGGCATGGCTCGACGAGGTCGCCCCGGGTCGTCCCAACGCGGTGGGCGAAGTGGGGGATGCGGACGGGCGCGCGCTCGTCTTCTGCGCGCATCTCGACACGGTCGGCACGGCCGGGATGACGATCCCTCCATTCGATCCGAGGGTGGAAGGAGGCCGCGTCTACGGCCGCGGAGCCTACGACATGAAAGGGGGCGTCGCGGCGGTGATGTGCTCGGCGGCGGCGCTGGCGCGCACAAGATTGCGCGGCCGGGTTCTGGTCGCGCTCGTCGCCGACGAGGAATACGCGAGCGAGGGTGCCGAGCACTTCGTCCGGAATCACACGGCCGACGGGTGCATTCTCACGGAGGGCAGCGAAGGGAAGCTGATCCTGGCCCACAAGGGCTTCGTTTGGGTCGATGTCGTCACGCGGGGCCGGGCAGCCCACGGCAGCCGCTGGGATCTGGGTCTGAGCGCGATCGGCCGGATGGGGCGGATCATCGCGGCGCTCGAGGAGTTCGATTCCCTGGAGCTCCGGGGACGGGTCCATCCTCTGGTCGGCCCGGCGTCCATGCATTGCTCGCTCATCGAAGGCGGCGTCGGGGTCTCGACCTACGCGCCGGAATGCCGGATGCAAGTGGAGCGGCGCACGCTGCCCGGCGAGACCCCGGAGCAGGCGATCGATGAGATCGAGAAGCTCGTATGCGCCATCGGAGAGGAAGCCGAGGTCACCCTTCGCTTTTCCCGCGTCCCCCTCCTTACCGATCGAAACGCCAGAGTCGCTCAGTGCGCGCGGGATTCAATCGCCGCGGTGGCTGGGGCCGCCCCTGAGGAGACCGGCGTCGGGTACTGGATGGATGCGGCGGTTTTCGCTGCGGCAGGGATCCCGAGCGTCAATTACGGCCCGACGGGAGCGGGTGCCCATGAGGCGATCGAGTGGGTCGATGCAGAATCGGTCGTGACGTGCGCCCGCGTCCTGGTGGACAGCGCGCGGCGTTTTCTCTCCTAGCCTCCGCGACCAGCCGACGCGTACAGACGGCGTGCGATCATCAGGTGCCGCATGGCGTCGGATCGACGGCCCCGCGATTCCAACAACAGCCCGAGATTGTAGTGGGCGTCCGCCGCGTCCGGGTCGCGCACGATCGCCTGCTCATAGGCGAGAATCGCGTCCTCCGGGCGACCCCGGTCGTCGAGAAGGACGGCGAGGTTGAAATGGCACGTCGCGTCTTCGGGGGCACATCGCACGGCGTCGCGGTAGCGCGCCTCGGCTCTGCCGAGCTCACCGGCCTCGTGATCGAGCCTTCCCAGGTTGAGATGCGCGTCGGCGAAGTCCGGGTCGGCCTCAAGAGCCTGCATGTAGGCCTGCCGTGCCTCGACCGGTGACGTGCTCTCGAGCTCGCTCCCAAGATGGAACCATTGCTCGGCCGAAAGCCTGGGGGCCTGGGCAGCGTCCGTGTGGATCGGACCCTCTCCCGCGTCTTCTCCGGCTCCGGGGATTTCTCCGGCATCGAAATCGAGCAGGAACTGGCCCGAGTCCGGCTGCCAGGGAGCGTTCCCGTCCCAGGCGACGGCGCGGTCGCCGTCGGCGAGAATCCGTATGCTCGTGAGCGGCAGGTCTCCCGCGAGCTGCCGACGGAGGGAGGACCAGATGCGGCGCACCCGGCGCGCCGGGATCCCGGCCTCGAGCAGGCCACGGGTGGTGCGGAGCAGCACGAGCTGCTGAAAGGTGAACTCGGGGCGGCCGCCCGGTCCCGGTTCCGGGGTGACCCCTCCCAAGCGGGCCAGGGTCCTGACCCTGGCTTCAGTGGACTGGAGGATCCTGGCCGTGTCGCGCGTGGAAAAGTGCTTCGTCGCGTCCATGCTCCACCGCCTCCCGAGCTACCTCGACGCTCGCTTGCTCTCCTTGGCGGCAGGCTCGGTGCGCTTCGCCCTGACGGCCGGCTTCTTGCCCTCCGGTTGGCCGGCCTTGGGACCGCGCTTCTCGAGGCTCTGCTTGAGCGCGTCCATGAGATCGATCACCTGCGTGCGCTGAACTTGCGGGCCGATGGCGGTGATCTCCTTGCCCTCGACCTTCGATTCCGCGGCGGACAGGACACGCTGGCGATACTCGTCCTGGTATTTCTCGGGCTTGAACTCCGCCCCCGAGAGCTCGTCGATGAGGCGTTTGGCAAGATCCAGCTCCCCGGGTTTGATGGCCGCGTTCGCCCCTTTGTCGACCTCGCCGAAATCCCGCACCTCATCGGCGAAATACATCGTGTGGAGCATCAACCCGTCCTCGCTGGGGCGGATGAGCACGATGCTCTCCTTCCCGCGCATGACGAACTTGGCGAGTGCGACCCGCCCGGTCTTGATCATGGCGTCGGACAAGAGCCGGTAGGGCTTCTCGCCGCCTTTATCCGGACCGAGGTAATACGTCTTCTCGAAATAGATCGGGTCGACCTGATCGAGCGGTACGAACTCCGCGATGTCGATCAGCTTCGAAGCCTCGCCCTCGAGCCCCTTCAGCTCCTCTTCGGTGAAGCGCACGTACTGGTCCTTTGCGAACTCGTACCCCTTGACCAGGGCCGAGCGGTCGACGACCTCGTTGCAGACGGGGCAGACCTGCTGCTGTTTGATCCGGCTACCGCACTTCTCGTGGAGCAGGTTGAAGGACACTCCAGCCGACGAGGTGGCCGTGTACATCTTGACTGGGATCGAGACGAGACCAAACGACAGGACTCCCGATCCTACGGAATGTGGCGGCATGCTCAGTCCCTCCAATTACTGGCTAGCACGAGGCTATCACCACGCTCTGCTATACTCAACGCCAAGTCCGATATCGACCGCTCGGGCCTCGGCCTAAAGGCCGCAGGGCCGGCGCCGAGGCCCATCCCGTGAGTAGAACCCGCGACCCCCATCTCGAAGACTACCGGCGCAAGCGCGATCCCGTTCGCACGCCCGAACCGTTTGGTGCGGGCGATGCTCCTCCGGCCGGCCGCGTCATTCCCGCGGTTGGACCCCGTTTCGTCGTCCAGAAGCACTGGGCGCGAAACATGCACTTCGACTTGAGGCTCGAGCTGGACGGCGTGCTCAAGAGTTGGGCGGTGCCCAGGGGGCCGTCGACGCGCGTTGAGGAGAAGCGCCTCGCGGTGCACGTCGAGGATCATCCGCTCGAGTACGGGAACTTCGAGGGGGTGATCCCGTCCGGCAACTACGGCGCTGGATCGGTGATCGTATGGGATCGCGGCTGGTTCCGCTCGTTCAAGCCCGAGGATCCGCTCGAGCAGTATGCGCGAGGCAAGATGGAGCTGGAGCTGTTCGGGTTCAAGCTGCGGGGCCGATGGACCCTCGTGCGCATGGGGAAGAAGGAGAAGGAGTGGCTGCTTCTCAAGAAGGCCGACGGGTCGGCTACCGAGTATGAGGCGATCGATCGCTATCCCGAGTCCGTGATCTCCGGCTTGACCGTCGAGGAGATGCGCGACGTGCCCGGCACGATCGCTGCAGTCCGGGAGCGGGTCCGGTCGCTGAATGCGCCGGCCGGCGACGCGTCGACGCGCAAGGTCCCGCTCACCCTGGCCACCCTGGCCACGCGTCCCCCCTCGAGTCCCGAGTGGTGCTTCGAGATCAAGTACGACGGCGTGCGGGTGCTTGCCTGGCGCAAGGACGATGAGGTCCACCTGACCGGCCGAAGCGGAGAGGACATCACGGGCCGCTATCCCGAGATCGCCGACGCGCTGCGCGCCCTCGCCATACCCCGATTCCTGCTCGACGGCGAGATCGTTGCCGAGGATGAGAGCGGACACCCCAGCTTCCAGCGCCTCCAGGCGCGCATGGGGCTCACCCGCCCGCGGGACATCGAGGCCGCGAGGGCGCGCGTGCCCGTTCGAGCCATGTTCTTCGATTGCTTGAGCCTCGACGCGCACGACCTTCGAAAGCTCCCGCTCGTTCAACGGAAGGAGCTTCTCGCCCGGGTCCTGCCGCCCCTTGGAACCGTTCAGCGCTGCGACCACGTGCTCGAGCACGGCGAGGCGTTCTTCGCGGCGGCGTCGGAGATGGGGCTCGAGGGGATCGTGGCGAAGCGGCTCGCGAGTCCGTACTCCGGCCGCCGCTCGCCCGACTGGATCAAGGTCAAGTGCGACCGCCGGGACGTGTTCGTCATCGGCGGCTATACCGAACCCCAGGGCTCGCGCGCGCGGTTCGGCGCGCTCCACGTCGGCCGGTACGAGGGGACGCGGCTGGTATACGTGACCAAGGTCGGCACCGGCTTCGACACGGCGGGACTCGAGAAAATCGCGCAGGCTCTCGCGCCGCTCGAGCGCGCGACCTCGCCGTTTGAGACCGGCAGCCCCCGCGGCCGCGGGAATCACTGGGTGGAGCCGCGGCTCGTATGCGAGATACGCTTCACCGAGTGGACCGACGATGGCGGGCTCAGGCACCCGACGTTCATGGGTCTGCGGCCCGACAAGAAACCCGAGGACTGCCGTCGCGAAGAGCTACTGCAGCTCATGGAGGATCGAGATTCCACGCCCCGCGCGGACAAACCAGTTCGTGAGGCGACGGGCGTCCGCCGTCCCTCTCCTTCCGCCGCCGCGGCCCGCGACGTTCGTCCTTCTCCCTCAGCCGCGACCCGCGACGTTCGCCTCACGAATCTGAAGAAGGTCTTCTGGCCGGAGGGCTACACAAAGGGCGACCTGATCGGCTACTACGAGTCGGTTGCGCCGCTGCTGCTGCCGTACCTCCGCGATCGGCCGGTCGTGCTGACGCGCTATCCGGACGGCATCATGGGCAAGTCATTCTTCCAGAAGGACGCGCCCGTTTTCGTGCCCGACTGGATTCGAACCGAGACCGTGCATTCTGGCGACACGGAGCGCGACATTCGTTATTTCGTGATCGACGACCTCGAGTCGCTGCGATATGTCGCCAACCTCGCCACGATTCCCCTTCATGTCTGGAGCGCGCGTGTCGGCTCACTCGAGAAGCCCGATTGGTTGGTCCTCGACCTGGATCCGAAGGAGGCGCCGTTCGCGCACGTGGTGCAAGTGGCGCGCGCCCTGAAGACGATCCTCGACGATCTCCAGCTGCCGAGCTCCATCAAGACCTCGGGCGCGACCGGTCTGCACGTGTTGATCCCGATGGGGCGCCGCTATACGCACGAGGAGACCCGCACCTTCGCCCGCTTGCTCGCGATGCTGACCGTGGACGCGGTCCCCGAGATCTCGACCGTGGCGCGCGCGATCAAAGGGCGCGGCGGAAAGGTTTACGTGGACTTCGGTCAGAACGGGCGCGGGAATACGATCGTGGCGCCCTACTCGGTGCGTCCCTTGCCGGGGGCGCCGGCTTCGTGTCCGTTGCGCTGGGACGAGGTCACGGCGCGGCTCGATCCAGCGCGATTCACGATCAAGACCTTGCCGAAGCGCTTCGAGAGCATGGCCGATCCGATGGTAGAGGTGCTCGGGGAGGGCGTGGACGTGGCGGCGGCAATCGCGGGGATCGAGCGGCGGATGGGGGGCCGCTCGTGACCGCCGCAACCGAGCTTCGATTCCAGGCGAGCCGGTCCTCTGGCGAGGTCTCCGCGCTGCTCGAGCGTCCTGACTCCGCGCGCTGGCTCATGGTGTTGGGTCACGGTGCTGGTGCCGGCATGCGGCATCGCTTCATGGATGATGCGGCGGCCGTCCTGGCCTCTCACCAAATCGCGACGTTCCGCTATCAGTTCCCGTACATGGAGAAGCGGACGTCACGTCCCGATCCGCAGCCCGTGCTGCTCGCTACCGTCCGGTCGGCGGTGGCCGCGGCACACGCCGCGGCCGGCGACCTGCCTCTTCTGGCCGGCGGGAAGTCGATGGGTGGGCGCATGACTTCTCTAGCCTCCGCGGAGGACGGTCTCCCCGACGTGAGGGGGCTCGTGTTCTTCGGCTTTCCCCTTCATCCTCCGGGAGCGCCGGGAACCGGAAGGGCGGAGCACCTCGAGCGCGTCAGAACACCGATGCTCTTCCTGCAGGGAACGAGGGACAAGCTTGCGGAGCTCGGGCTCCTGGGCCCCGTGATCGAGCGGCTCGGCTCGAAGGCAACGCTTCACATCGTGGAAGGCGGCGACCACTCGTTCGCGGTACCCAAACGCTCGGGCCGGAGCCTCGAGGACGTCCTCGAGGAGCTGGCGCGGACCGTGGCGGCGTGGGCGGAACGATCGACGTAGATCATCAAGGGGAGTGCGCATGCGAATCCGGGTCGGCACCAGCGGGTGGTCGTATAAAGAGTGGAAAGGGCATTTCTATCCCGAGAAGCTCGCGGCCAAGGACATGTTGCACTACTACGCCGAGCGCTTTCCTACCGTCGAGGTGAACAACACCTTCTACCGGATGCCGAACACAGCCACGCTCGAGAGCTGGTCGGCCGAGGTGCCCAACGATTTCGCGTTCGTGCTCAAGGCATCCAAGCGGATCACGCATGACAAGCGCCTGAAGGAGGCCGCCGATTCCATGGACTACCTCCTGCGCACCGCGGGCTCGCTCGGACCAAAGCTCGGACCGTTCCTGGTGCAGCTTCCGCCGAACATGAAGAAAGACGTCCCGAGGCTACGCGATTTCCTCACGCTGCTCGAGCCGCCCGCGCGCGCCGCGTTCGAGTTTCGCCACGCCTCCTGGTTCGACGATGAGGTGTACGCCGCGTTGCGCGAGCGAGGCGCCGCGTGGTGCGTGGCGGACACAGGCGAGGAGGGCGATCCCCCATTCGTCTCGACCGCCGACTGGGGCTACATGCGGTTACGCCGCGTCGAATACACC
>DASXTQ010000114.1:0-29201 GCA_036505295.1 Candidatus Eiseniibacteriota bacterium | reverse complement strand
AGGGTCGTTCTGGACGCGGCCCGCGCCGGGGCTCGCGAGGTCCTGGACAGGCTTCACGACACCGTAGGCGGCTGGCGCGGAGACGCCGTGCCGATGGACGACGAAACGGTGCTCATCGTGAGCCGCGAGAACGCCGCCGATCCGGATCGGATTGTCGCAACGCGGGCGGGGGAGTCCGCCTCGGACGCCGCCGCGGTCCTTCGCCGCTTCGCGTTGGCCGAAGAGCGCGGGACCTGTCTGCGACTCCAGGCGGATTTCGACGCCCTGAACCGGGTGGACGAGTGGCTGGAGCAATCGGGAATCCTGCGTGGACTGCCTCACTCGGCCGTCGAAATGTTGAACCTCGCCCTCTACGAGGCGTGCGCCAACGTTGTGGAACACGGATATGACGAGGATGCCACCCAAACCTTCGAGCTTTGGTGGATCTCGGGGTCCGGAAACGGCATCACGTCTCCGCGCGGGTCTTTTCTCATCCGCGATCGGGGAAAACCCTTCCGCCCGGAATCCTGGAAGCCCACGAACTTTCGAAACCCGGCGGCCCGGAAACGCGGCCGCGGGCTGGGGCTCGACATCATCTATCGGACGATGAGGGAGGTCGCCTACCACCCTGAAACGGAGCTGGGAAACATCACCGTCCTGGATTGGGACCCCCTCATGATCCGCACCCGGGAGCCGGAGGCCCGCCATGTATCGCAGTGAAGAAGCTGGGTGGGGCGTAGGACACCGGGAGAGGAATGGGGCTACCCCTTTGTCGCTGTTCAGTTTGCTGCGGGGATTGCCGATGATCGGGAGTGAAGGGGGGCTACGATGAGCAACGACTTGGAGATCTCGCAGGTTGAGAACCGGGGCCGGACCGCTGTGCTGCGCCTGAAGGGCCGCTTGGACGTCAAGACCGCGCCGATCCTCCTCCAGCGGGTCGCGGAAATCCAGGCGAACGGCCAGAATCTCGTTTTGAACCTGGCTGAAGTCACGTTCATGGGATCCAGCGGCATCGGGGCCCTCCTCGTGCTGGTCGAGCAGTTTCAGGAGCAAGCCGGAACGGTTCGCCTGGTCGCCCTTTCCCCTGCGGTGCACTCGGTCGTGACCCTGCTGAACCTCGATCGCTTCCTCACCATCGACCCCACGGAAGGCGAGGCGCTCGCTGAACTCGAGACCTGAGATGGATGCGATCGGCGCGGACCAGAAGGATCCACGGGTCGCAGCGAGCAGCCAGACGCTCAATGGAAGCGGGCCCGACGCCGAGGTGCGCTCCCGATTGGACGCGGTGTGGGAGCTGGCGAACGACGCCTTATTCGCTATCTCCCTGGACGGGACCATCGTCGCATGGAACAGGTCCGCCGAGCGAATCTACGGCTATCCGGCCCAAGCCATCATCGGGAAGCCCTTGTCGCTCCTCGTCCCCGAGGACCGGCGCCACGAGCTGGAAACCACGATCACCAGCATCGCGCGCGGCGCCACGATCGAGCACTTCGAGACCATCCGGCTGAGGAGCGATGGGGTTCCGATCGACGTTTCCCTGTCCATCGCCCCGACGCGGGACGAGAAGGGCCGGGTGACGTGCGCCCTGGCGGTTGCCCGCGACATCACCGCGATCAAGCAGGCGCTCCGGCAAGCCGAGCTGAGCAGCGTCAAGCTCAGTGAGCGGGAGGCCATGTTGCAACGTGCCCTTCTCGCGCTCCGGAAATCCCTCGAGGAAACGAAATCCGCGCAGCTCCAGGTCGTACAGGCCGCGAAGCTCGAGTCGATCGGCCGACTCGCGGCCGGAGTCGCCCACGAGGTCAAGAACCCGCTTGCCGTGATCCTGTTCGCGATCGATTACCTCGCGGAAACAGTCCAGACCCCGGACGTGAACATGGTCGCCGCCCTGAACGACGCGCGCGATGCCGTCCTGCGCGCCGACTCCGTGATCCGTGGACTACTCGAGTTCTCCACGGCCACCGAGCTGACGGTCGCCAAAGAGGATGTGAACTCGGTGCTCGAGAAGGCGCTTCTGCTCGTCCGGCACGCGCTGACCAAGTCCCACATATTCGTGGTCGAGGAGTTCGCGAGCGACCTGCCGCCGGCCATGCTGGACCCGACCAAGATCGAGCAGGTCTTCGTCAATTTGATGATCAACGCGGTCGACGCGATGCCCTCCGGGGGAACTCTGATCATCCGGAGCCGTCGCGAGCAGCTGAAGGAGCCGGGACCGGACGTCGGCTACCGGCGGAGCGACCGGTTCCGTGTCGGACAGACCGTGATCGTCATCGAGATCGAGGACACCGGTACGGGCATCGACGAGGCCGCCCGGGCCAGGCTCTTCGATCCCTTCTTCACAACCAAACCCCCCGGCCGCGGCACGGGGCTGGGCCTCGCTGTTTGCAAGTCGATTGTCGCGCTGCATGGAGGCACGATTCGCATCGCGAATCGGGAAGGCGGCGGGGGCACGCGAGCCACCGTCATATTCCAAAGTGTCAGACCCTAGGGAGAGGATTCCGCCCATGGACAAGATCCGGGTGCTCTTGATCGACGATGAGCCGAGTTTCACCCGCATGCTCAAGCTGAGTCTCGAGCGGCGCGGGCGCTTCGAAGTGAGGGTGGAGAATAATGGAGCGTATGGGCTGAAGGTGGCTCAGGACTTTCGGCCCGATATCATCCTGCTCGACGTGATCATGCCCGATGTCGACGGCGGGGAGATCGCTTCAACCATTCGAGAGGACAGGAACCTCAAGGACACGCCGATCGTGTTCCTGACCGCGGGCGTGTCGAAAGAGACGACGCGGGCGAAGGGCAACGTCATCGGCGGTCAGAAATATCTCGCCAAGCCGGCCACCGTGGACGAAATCGTTCGGTGCATCGAAACCCAGCTGAGGAAGCCCGGGGGAGTCGCGCCCGGATCGTCCGCCGTCCCGAAGAACTAGCGCCCTACCGGCTGGGCCTCACGCCGATTGACCTGCCGGCGGACGTTTTCATCGCGCCCCGAGCCCACCGATACGAGCCGGATCGGCACGCCCGCGAGCTCCTCGACGCGATCCAGGTAGCGCCTCGCTTCGCGGGGTAGGTCGTCCCATTGCCGCGCGGTGGTGGTGGGGGCACGCCAGCCCGAAAACGCCTCGCAGATCGGCCGCGCGGCGTTCAACTCCGCAAGCGACTCCGGCATTTCCGAGACCCGACGGTTTCCGATCTCGTATTCCACGACAATCTTGATTTCGGGCATCGCGTCGAGCACGTCGAGCTTGGTGATGACGAGCTGGGTGAGCCCGTTGACGCGCACCGCGTGCCGGATCGCGACCACGTCGAACCATCCGCAGCGCCTGGGGCGCCCGGTGGTCGCACCGTACTCGTTTCCCTCCTCCCGGAGCTTGGCGGCCAGCTCTCCTTCGAGCTCCGACGGGAAGGGGCCGTTCCCGACGCGGGTCGCGTAGGCCTTCGCGACGCCGATCACGTCGGTGATGCGTGTCGGGCCGATTCCTACCCCGGTGCACGCCCCGCCCGCGACGGCGCTCGAGGAGGTCACGTAGGGATACGTTCCATGATCGAGATCGAGGTGCGTGCCCTGCGCGCCCTCGAGCAGGACGCGCTTGCCCCCCCGCATCGCGGCGTCGACGGCGTGCGAGACGTTCACCGCCATGGGCCGCAGCAGCGCGTCGTCCTTCGCGCACCGCGCGAGCACCGCCTCGAAGGGCTCGAGCGGAGCGTCCGGTCCCAGGAGATGCAGCGCGCGTTCTCGCAGGCGCCGCACGCGCTCTTCGCGGATGGTAGGATCCAAGAGATCGGCGACGCGCAACCCGACGCGACCTGCCTTGTCGGTGTACGCCGGTCCGATGCCGCGTCCGGTCGTGCCGATCCGGACGCTCTCCGGTCCTCCCTCGGTCAGCTGCTCGAGAGCACGGTGGTCGGGGAGAATGATATGCGCCGACATGGAAACGAAAAGCCTGCCGTCCACCCGGACGCCCTGCTGGAGGAGGGTGTCCCGCTCGTGACGGAGCGCATCGCAGTCCACGACAACCCCGTTCCCGATGTAGCAGATCGTGTTGGGACGAAGGATTCCCGACGGGATCAAATGAAGAATGAACGTTTGATCGCCGACGACCACGGTGTGACCGGCGTTCGGGCCGCCCTGATACCGCGCCACGACGTCGGCCTCCTCGCTCAGGAGATCGACGATCTTTCCTTTTCCCTCGTCGCCCCACTGGGCGCCGACGACGACACGGCAGGACATGCGCGCACGACCTCCAAACGAAAAGACCGCGAGTTCCACCCTGGCGGCTCGCGATCCAAGTGGCAAGCGAAAAAGAGTATCAGAGCCGTCCTATTCCGTCAAATCTCTGCGATTGAGGAAGATGTTCAGCTCCTCTATCTGAAAGAGAATGGGGTGACTCCCGACCGAGTCCGCGAGACCGGAGAGGAGGCATTGACCCCGGGCCGGATTCCCGCTAGTATCCCCGCGCCGTGCGTCGCGTGAGAGCGCCAACCACGTTCCGGGTTGGCGCCTTCGGTTCTTTCTCAGTCGAGGAGTTGCGCTGATTTTCTGGTTCCTTGCCGCAATCGGCACCTTCGTCGTGACTGGAATCGCGGCGTGGTCTGTCGGCGGACGAAGGCTTGCGGCATGGATCGGCGCGTTCGGCGCGATCCTCGGCTCCGCCTTGGGGATCGTGGCCGCAGCGCCGGTCCTTCTCGGCGGGGCGCCAGCAAGCCTCCGGCTTCCCTGGAGCCTCCCGCTCGCGAGCTTCAGCATCGCGATCGACCCGCTCTCGGCCTTCTTTCTCCTTCCCACATTCGGCCTCTCCGCTCTAACTGCCGTCTACGCAGCGGGGACCATGGAATCGTCCGCCGACGGCCGGTCCAGCGTCGGGTCGTGGCTCTGGCTCAACCTGCTCACCGCCAGCATGGCGATGGTGATCGCCTCCCGGAACGGGGTGCTCTTCCTCGTTGCGTGGGAGTTCATGACGATCGCGTCCTATTTCCTCGTGACCACTCACGATCAGCGGGCCGAGGTGCGCCGCGCCGGAAGGATCTACCTGATCGCGGCGCACGTCGGAACCGCGTTCCTCCTCGTGCTGTTTCTGCTGCTTGGAACCCACGGAACCCTAGACTTCGACCAGTTCGGGACGCCCGGGTCCCGCGCCGCGGCGGACGCGATCTTTCTGCTGGCGGTCTGCGGATTCGGGGTGAAGGCTGGGTTCATGCCCCTGCACATCTGGTTGCCCGAGGCGCACCCCGCGGCACCCGCACACGTCTCCGCGCTGATGTCGGGAGTCATGATTAAGCTCGGAATTTACGGGCTCCTCCGAACGCTTTCCTTTCTCGGAGAACCGCCGACCTGGTGGGGCTGGCTCCTCGTCTGTGTCGGCCTCGCCTCGGGAGTCCTGGGCGTGCTTTACGCGCTCGCCCAGCACGAGCTGAAACGCCTGCTCGCCTACCACAGCATCGAGAATATCGGGATCATCGCCATGGGGATCGGGCTGGGATTGATCGGCGTTTCGCGACAATCGGCTTTCCTTGCCGCGTTCGGATTCGGCGCAGCGCTTCTCCACGTGCAGAACCACGCGATCTTCAAGGCCCTCCTCTTCCTCGGAGCGGGAGCGGTGATCCGGGGAGCGGGGACGGGGGAGATCGAACACCTCGGCGGCCTTTGGAAGCGCATGCCATGGACGGGCGCGACCTTCCTCGTCGGCGCCGTCGCGATCTCGGGCCTTCCGCCGCTGAACGGCTTCGTCTCGGAGTTTCTCCTGTTCCTCGGGGCCTTCCGGGCGGTCGCCGCGCCCGCGCTGCCGGTGAGCATCGCAGGCGTCGCGCTGATCGCGGGCCTCGCCTTGATCGGGGGACTCGCAGCGGCTTGCTTCGCCAAGGCGTTCGGCATCGTCTTCCTTGGCGAGCCGCGCAGCTCCGAGGCGCGCGAGGCGCATGAGGTTTCCACGCCGTGTCGCGCTTCGATGCTCGTGCTTGCGGGCGCGTGCGTGGCGATCGGGCTCGGGTCGCCCTGGATCCTGCCCGCGCTCGCGCGCGTCGTCCCTGCCGTGGCCGTGCTCCCGCAGGGTGGCAGCGAGATGGAACTCTTGGCGGCGCGCCCCGCCCTGATCGGCGTCACCCTCGTCGCGGGCACGTTCCTCGCGTTCGTGCTCGGGCTTATCGGGCTGCGAAGGGCGCTTCTCGCGGGCCGGCCGGTCCGCTCCGCTGTGACCTGGGATTGCGGGTACGCGCGCCCGACGTCGCGGATGCAGTACACCGCTTCCTCCTTTGCGCAGCCGATCCTCGATTTGTTCGCGCCCATGCTCGGCACGCGCGTTTCGTTCGAGAAGCCTATGGGACTCTTCCCGCGAAAAGCCTCCCTGGAAACCACCACCCCCGATTCCTTTCGCGAGCGTATCTTCCGCCCAATCTTCGGGGAGATGGATCGCGTCCTCTCGCGATTTCGCCGGATCCAGGAGGGCCGCGTCCAGGTCTACGTGCTCTACATCGCCGTCACGCTCCTCGCTCTTCTCGCTTTCCAGTTCGCGCGCAATCCATGAATCCGGCCACTTTGCTCCCGGCCGCCTTGTCGGTCCTTCTGGCGCCTCTCTTTCTCGGCGTCATCAACCGGACCAAGGCTGTCTTCGCGGGACGCGCGGGGAGACCGCTTTTACAGACTTACATCGACCTCGCGAAGCTGGCGCGGAAGGGAGCTGTCTATAGCCGCACGACCACGTGGGTCTTCCGCCTCGCGCCGATCACCGCGCTCGCGGCCGGGCTCGTGGCGCTTCTGCTGCTTCCTTTAGGCGGATTTCCGGCGCCGATCTCCTTCCCGGGCGATTTCGTCCTCCTGATCCTTGTCCTCGGGACTTCGCGTTTCCTCACAGTGATCGGCGCCCTCGATACCGGGTCGAGCTTCGAGGGGATGGGCGCGAGCCGCGAGGCGTCCGTTTCCGCTCTGGCAGAACCCGTGCTCTTCCTGTGCCTCGCGGTCGCCGCGCGCGAATCAGGACAGAGCACCCTATCAGGAATCGTCGGGGGTCTGACCGGAGCGGACTGGCAGCGCGCGGGCCCGGCGCTCGTCCTCCTTGCCACGAGCCTCCTCGCGATCCTTCTGGCCGAGAATTCGAGAATCCCCGTCGATGATCCGAACACGCACCTCGAGCTCACGATGATCCACGAGGTCATGGTCCTGGATCACGGAGGCCCGGATCTGGCCCTCATCCTCTCGGGAGCGGCCCTCAAGCTCTGGATCCTAGCGGCGCTCCTCGTCGGCCTGATCCTGCCGGGACGCTCGGGCTCTCCCTGGCTCGACAGCCTGTTGTTTTCGGCGGGCATGCTGGTCCTCGGGGTCGTGATCGGGATCGTCGAGTCCACGATCGCCCGCTTGAGACTGAATCGCGTCCCCCAGTTCCTCGTGGGCGCGGGCGCCTTCGCTGTCATGGCGCTCGCGCTGATCATGCGATAGAAATGCACAGCCTCCTCGACACCCTCATGGTGCTCCTGGTCTTCACCAATCTCCGGATTCTCGGTCTGAGCCGCATCAACGCGAGCATCCGGACGGTCGCGGCCCAGGGCGTCCTGCTCGGGCTTGTGGCGCTCGTCGCCAACGCGGACCACCTGACCGGCCGGATCCTCCTGATCGCCGTCGCCGGGATCGCCTTGAAGGGGATCGTGTTCCCCGTGCTCCTCTTCCGCGCGCTCCGCGCGGTCAAGATACGGCGCGAGGTGGAGCCCTTCGTCGGGTACATCCCCTCGGTGCTCGCGGGAGTCGCGGCCTTCCTTGTCTCCCTCTGGGTTGCCGCGCGCCTTCCGCTCCCGGGCAGGCCTCCGTCCGACCTGATCGTCCCTGCGGCGCTTTCCACCCTGTTCGTCGGCCTCTTGGTCATCGTGAGCCGGAAGAAGGCGCTGAGCCAGACGCTGGGATACCTCGTGTTCGAAAACGGCGTCTATGCCTTCGGCGTTGGAGTGGCTTATGAGGCGCCGGCCCTGGTTGAGATGGGCATCCTGCTGGACGTCTTCGTGGCCGTGTTCGTCATGGGCATCATCGTCTTTCACATCGCACGCGAGTTCGACAGCATCGATACGACGCGGCTTGCCACCCTGAAGGAGTAGGTCGGGTGCTCACGACTCTGATCCTTCTCCCCGCGGCTGCCGCGGTGCTCTGCTTCTTCATCCGGCAGGCCCCCCTGCGCCGCGCGCTCCTCGTCAGCGCGGCGGCCTGCCACGCCGGCCTGACGCTGTCCTTCTGGTTCCGACCGCCGGACGACGCCTGGAGGGGGGCGCTGAGACTGGATGCGATCGGACAGCCGTTTCTAAGCATCCTGAGCGGCCTCTTTCTCGTGGCCGCCGTGTACGCGGTCGGGTATCTCCGTCGCGAATCGCCCGGGCCGCGGGAGGATTTCCTGGAGGGATTCCGGTTCACGAACGCTCCAGAAGCGGTATTCACGGGCTGCCTGCTTTTCTTCCTCTCCACGATGACGCTCGTGATGCTGAGCGAGAATATGGGCCTCCTCTGGATCGCTGTGGAAGCCACGACTCTTTCCAGCGCTCCGCTCATCTATTTTCACCGCCACCATCGTTCGCTCGAAGCCACATGGAAGTATCTCCTGATCTGCTCGGTCGGGATCGGGCTCGCGCTCCTAGGCAACTTCTTTCTGGCGGTGGCCGCTTCCTCCTCCCATGGTGCGAGCACGCCCCTCAGCATCCATCTCCTCTGCGAGCGCGCGCCCGAGCTCAACGCGCCGTGGCTCAAGGCCGCGTTCATCTTCCTCCTCGTGGGCTACGGTACGAAAATGGGCCTGGCACCGCTCCACACCTGGCTTCCGGACGCGCACAGCGAGGCCCCCTCGGTCGTATCGGCCCTTCTCTCCGGGGCACTCCTGAACTGCGCATTCGTCGGCATTCTGCGAATATTCCAGATCTGCGCCGCCGCCGGACTCGCTCCCTACGCACAGGGCTTCTTCATCCTGTTCGGACTCGCTTCGATCGCGCTCGCGGCGGCGTTTCTGCTCGCGCAGCGCGACTACAAGCGTCTTCTCGCGTACTCGAGCGTCGAGCACATGGGCATACTCGCGCTGGGCCTGGGAATCGGCGGCACGGCGGCGTTTGGCGCCATGCTCCACGCGGTCAACCATTCCTTCACAAAGGCCATGCTCTTCCTGCTCGCCGGCAACATCCTCGCGGCCTATCGCACGAAGTCCGTGCACGAAGTGCGGGGGGTGCTCCGGCGGATCCCCGTCACCGGCGCGCTATGGCTCGCCGGCCTCTTCGCGATCACCGGCTCGCCCCCGTTCGGTACCTTCGTAAGCGAGCTTCTGATCCTGCGCGGCGCCCTAGAGCACGGCCGGTTCCTCCTCGCGGCCCTCTACCTGGCGCTCCTTTCGGTGATCTTCGTCGGAATGGCCGCCACGATGGCCCGGATGGCACACGGCGAGGCGCCCCCGGCGCCTGCGGGGGCGCCCGATGCGCTGGAAGCGAAGCTTTCGATCGGGCCCCCGCTCGCGCTGGGGCTCGCGGTGCTTCTTCTCGGCGTCTACCTCCCGCCATCCGTCGACGCGGTGCTGCGACGCGCGGCTGAGGCGCTCGGGGCGGGCTGATGGCGATCCGATCGATCGCGAATCTTCGAAACGGCGAAGCCGTGCCGTTGGACCAGATCCCCCAGGTCCATCCCGAGTCCTTTCGGAGCTCGATCCTGTCCGCCGCCGCCACGGGACATCTTGTGGCGTTCTTCGGAATGTCCGAGGAAGACCACGTGAGACTCATCGCCATCGTCGCGCGGGACGGAGAGCCCGCGCTCTGCGTCACCTCGACCATGGTGGACGCCGCGTTCCCCGCCCTCACGCCGGACCTCCCGCAGGCGCACCTCTTTGAGCGGGAGATCGCCGAGCAGTGGGGCGTTCTGCCGGAGGGGCATCCCTGGCTCAAGCCGGTCCGCTTTCACCGTTCGTACCGGGCGGGCCGCGACGCATGGGGCCGCTCGGAGGGCGATTCCCTGGTCCCGGGGGTCATGGATTACTTCGTGGTCGAGGGGGAGGAAGTTCACGAGGTGGGGGTCGGCCCCGTGCACGCGGGCGTCATCGAGCCGGGCCACTTCCGTTTCCAGTGCCATGGCGAGCGCGTCATCCACCTCGAGATTGCGCTCGGATATCAGCACCGCGGAATCGAACGATCGCTCGAGGGAGGGCCGGACAAGCGGACGGTCCACGTCATCGAGGCGATCGCCGGCGACATGGCCGTGGGGCACGCCCTTGCCTACAGCCAAGTGATCGAGGCGCTCTCCGGAACCGAGGCCCCTCCGCGCGCGCAGACGGTCCGCGTCGTGGCCTTAGAGCTCGAGCGCCTGGCCAACCACGCAGGCGACCTTGGAGCGCTGGCCGGCGACGTCGGGTACCTGCCGGCTCTTTCGTATTGCGGCCGCCTGCGCGGAGATCTGCTGAACCTCACGATGCTGGGATGCGGCAATCGAATGGGTCTCGGCTGGATGCGGCCGGGCGGCCTAGGTGCCGCCTTTCAACCCGAGGTGGCGGGACAGATCTCCGGCGCCCTGGCGCGCGCGATCCCCGACCTCGAGCGCTCGTTCAATCTGATCCGAAAGAACTCAACCGTGCGCGCCCGGTTCGAGGACACGGGAGTCATGCCCCGCGCCACCTGCGAGGAGCTGGGCATCGTCGGGCCGGCGGCGCGCGCGTCCGGAGTCGAGCGGGACGTGCGTCACGATCTAGCGCTCGGCGGTTACGCCACGGCGGCGATTCCCGTGGCAACCTGGTCCTCGGGGGACGTCTTTGCGCGCGCCAGGCTGCGCTGGCTCGAGTGTTCGAACGCCGCGGGGTATCTTCGCGACGTCATGAGATCGCTGCCCTCGGGGGACGTGAGGCGCAATCCGGGCGAGCTCGCGCCGGATAGCATCGCCGTGTCGCTCGTGGAAGGCTGGCGCGGTGAGATATGCCACGTGGCGGTGACCGATGCGCGAGGACGCTTCCGCCGCTACAAGATCGTCGATCCCTCCTTTCACAACTGGCCGGGGCTCGCGGTGGTGATGCGCGGCCAGCCCATTTCGGACTTCCCGCTCTGCAACAAGAGCTTCAACCTGTCCTACAGCGGCCACGACCTGTGAACGGAGGACGCGTGTGCTGAAGGCCTTCTTCGAGCGGATTCGGCAAGGTCATCGCACCTTGCCGTTCCCACCCCAGGAGGAGGTGCTTCCTACGGGCTTCCGGGGTCGTCCGGCGCTCGATCCGGCCAAGTGCCGGGAAGGCTGCAAGGCGTGCGCGGACGTCTGCCCCACCGACGCGATCGTCGCGGGGACGAAGCCCGCCGTGGACCTTGGGCGCTGCCTCTTCTGCAACGAGTGTGTCGCCGCCTGCCCCACGGGCGCGATCCGATTCACCCCGGAGTACCGGATGGCGGCCACCCGGCGCGAGGACCTGGTTATCGGCGCGGGAGCCCCGCGCCTCGCGCGGCCACTCGGATCGGAGCGGCAGCTTCTGCGCAGATCGCTGCGGCTCCGTCAGGTGAGCGCGGGCGGCTCGGCCGGGTGCGAGTTGGAGGCGAGCGCGCTCTCGAATGTAGTGTTCGATTCCGGCCGCTTCGGGATCGAGTTCGTCGCGTCCCCGCGACATGCGGACGGACTGCTTGTGACGGGCCCTGTCACCAGGAATATGCGATCCGCACTGGAGAAGACCTACGAGGCGGTCCCCCCGCCGAAGATCGTGATCGCGGCCGGTGCTTCCGCGATCTCGGGAGGTCCGTTCATGGGAGGCGCGGAGGTGCTGGACGGAGTCGAGAAGGTTCTGCCCGTGGACCTCTATGTTCCCGGCCACCCGCCTCACCCACTGACGATCCTCGACGGGTTGATGCGGCTCCTCGGGCGCATCCGCAGCGCGTAGGCGCGGCCCGCCAACATGCTCGCTACGCTGGCCGAGGCGTTTGGCGAGTGCCTCAGACCCGCGCGAGCGCCCGCGCCTCAGCCCGGCCCGCCGTTTATGCGGAAGATTTGGACAAACATCTGGAGCGCTTCATCGAGGCCTTGCACCGTAGGTGCGGAAGGCAACCGCTCGCGTAGGGCCGCGACCGGCCGGTACAGGATCGGGTAATCCGCGGATTCCAGCAGGGTGAGGTCGTTCAGGCTGTCCCCCATTCCGATCACCTTGAAGCCCGCGCTCTTCATGCCCCCGACGACCCGCGCTTTCTGGCCGCGGATCCTGAGCTTCCAGCCCGCGATCCGGCCCTGCCCGTCGACCTCGAACTGATTCGCGAAGAGGTTGTACCCGCCGAGACGCTCCATCACCGGCTCGGCGAACTCGTGAAACGTATCCGAGATGATCATGACCTGGCACTGTCTTCGGATCCGATCGAGGAACTCGTGCGCTCCCAGGTACGGCCGCACCTCGTGGGCCACCTCCCGCAATTGCGCGAGCGTCAGACCGGAGCGATTCAGCGCGTCCACGCGCTGCCGCATCAGGTCCTCGAAATCGGCAACGTCGCGGGTGGTGAGGTGAAGCTCCTGGATGCCGAAGTGGTGCCCCAGATGAGGCCAGATTTCCGGCGCCAGGACGCCTTCCAGATCGATCGCGGCAATCATATTCCACCTACGATACCAAAAAGAGTGAGGGGAAGCGTTGCCGCTTCCCCTCGAAGCCTCCGGTGGACTGTTGGGATTCGCCAGCAGGCACCAGGCTAGGGCGCTCTAGATGCCGCTAGCTACAGCCACCTCCGCAGTACAGTACATCCTTTATGCCGTACGTGTGCACTGGACCACCTCCTTTCCGCGATATCTGAATGCTCAGGCCCACACGGGAGATCTGTCAACGGGAAATGTTCACGCCCGCCGGAAAAATCGCGGCGGCCCCGGCGGGCCTACCCGATCGCCCCGCTTTCGCGTAGCTTCCCAAGGAGGAGCTTCACGATCTCCTCCCCGACCGCCTCCTGCGCCTCGAGCGTCGCGGCGCCGATGTGGGGCGTCGCGACGACGTTCGCCCGCTGCACGAGCGGCGAGGCGCCCGGCGGCTCCTGGGCGAAAACGTCGAATACGGCCCCGCCTAGATGCCCCCGCTCGAGAGCGTCGAGCACCGCGGCCTCGTCCACCAGCCCGCCCCTTGCCGCGTTGACGATCACCGCCCCGCGCGGGAGGCGCGCGATCTCCATTGCTCCGATCATCCCGCGGGTTTCTGGCGAAAGCGGCACGTGAAGGGTCAGGATCTCCGAGCGCGGAAGGAGCTCGTCCAGGGGGAGCGGTTCCACCTCGAGGGCGCGGGTCAAGTCCTCCGAAAGCAATGGGTCGTATCCAACGCACGTCATCTCGAACGCCAGCGCGCGCCGCGCGACGGCGCGCCCGATCTTCCCGAGGCCCAGGATCCCGATCGTTTTCCCCCGAAGCTCGCGCCCCTTGAAGCCGGTCTTGTCCCACTGACCCCGCTTGAGGGAAGCGTCGGCGGCGGGGATCTGGCGGAAGAGGCCGAGCAGGAGACCGAACACAAGCTCCGCGACGGCGACCGCGTTCGCTCCCGGCACGTTGAGCACGCCCACCCCGCGCTCGCGCGCGGCGCCCGCGTCGATGTTGTCGATCCCGGCACCGGCACGCGCCACCCACCGGAGCTTCGGGGCCGCCTCGATCAGGCCCCGCGTCACCTTCGTCGCCCCGCGCACGACCCAGGCGTCGATGTCCGCGACCAAAGGCAAAAGCTCGGACTCGGAGAGCCCGCGACACTCCTCCACGGTGATTCCGGGGATGCCGCGGAGGATCGCGACCGCGCGTTCGGAAAGCGGGTCGCTTACGAGAACCTTAGCCGACACGCGCCGCGGCGGACGGCTTGGAGCTGCGGAAGGATTCCTGGGCGGCTCGAACTCCAGCGCCCGGCTGAACCGAGGCGCCGTGGTCGATCAGGGACGCCTCGAACGCCCCCACGAGGCGGAGGATGTCCCCTTCGTCGTAGTAGCCGATGTGCCCGAGGCGAAAAATCTTACCCTTCAGGCGATCCTGCCCTCCCGCGATCTTGACGCCGTAGCGCTGCTCCATCGTCTTCACGACGGCCCCTCCGTCCACCCCCTGAGGCACGTGGACCGCGGTGAGCGTGTTCGAGGGCACCTCGGCAAAAAGGGAGAGCCCGAGCGCGCGCACGGCGTTCCGCGTCGCATCGCCGTTCCGCTGGTGGCGCGCGAACACCTGGTCGCGCCCCTCCTTCGCGAGCAGGAGCATGGCCGCCCGCGCGGCGAGGACGAGGCTGATCGCGGGGGTGAAAGGGGTGTCCCCCTTCTCCAGCGCGCTCTTCGCTTTCGCGAGATTCCAGTAGTACTTGGGGAGCTTCGATTCCTTTACCAGATCCCACCCGCGCGGGCTCAAGCAGACGAAGCCCAGCCCCGGCGGGATCATCATTCCTTTCTGGGAGCCCCACACCAGCCCGTCCAGGTCGCTGCGGTCGAAGTGGAGGTCGTAGACCCCGAAGCTCGTCACGGCGTCGATCACGGTCGCTACCCCGCGGGCCTTCGCCACGCGCGCCATGTCGTGCACGGGAAAGAGGGCTCCGGTCGAGGTCTCGCTGTGGGTAACAAACATCGCCTTGGCTTTGGGATGGGCATGAAGCGCGGACTCAACCTCTTCCACCGTCGCGACCCGGCCCCATTCGACGCTCACGGTGTGCACCGTGACGCCGTACGCCTGGGCGATCAACCCCCACCGCTCGCCGAACTTTCCGCCTTCGACGACGATCGCCTGATCCCCAGCCGACAACAAGTTGACCACGGCGGCTTCCATCGCGCCCGAGCCCGAACAGGAGAGCGTGAGCACCGGTTGTGTCGTGGCGAGATGCTCCTGCATGAGACGCGTGGTCTCCAGGAAGTGCTGACGGTACTCGTCCGCGCGATGGTGAATGAGCGGCTTTGCCATCGCTTCGAGAACTTCGGACGGAACTTCGGTGGGTCCCGGCGTGAACAGCACGCGTTTCATCGACGTCTCCGGTTAAGCTTTGGCGGAGCGAGGCGGGTCAATGCGTGTAGGGCTGGGGCTCAACTTCCTGGTTGCGGCGAAGATACGTTGAGGACTCGCCCGGTTTCAAGGCCACTTCCAGCACCTCGTCCATGGTCTCGACGAGCTTGAATTGGAGATCGTCCCGGATGAAGTCGGGAAGCTCCTGCAAGTCCTTCTCGTTCAGCTTGGGAATGATCACGGTTTTCACGCCCGCCCGCTTGGCGGCGACGACCTTCTCGTTCAAGCCGCCGATCGGAAGCACGTTGCCCAGGAGCGTGATCTCTCCGGTCATGGCGACGTCGTCGCGCGTCGGCACACCTGTGAGCGCGGACACGAGGGCCGTGGCCATCGCGATGCCCGCCGAGGGGCCATCTTTAGGTATCGCCCCCTCCGGAAGGTGCACGTGGACGTCGATCCCCTTGTAGAAGTTCTTGTCCAGCCCGAGCGAGATCGCGCGCGAACGGGCGTAGGAAAGCGCCGCCTGCCCGGACTCGCGCATCGTGTCGCCGAGCTTTCCGGTCAGCATGAGCACGCCGGTCCCGGCGAGAATGCTCACCTCGATGTTCAGGAGGTCTCCCCCCGCCTCGGTCCAGGCGAGTCCGGTCGCCACCCCGATGCGTGAGCGGCGTTCGATTTGGCTGTCGAGGTACTTGGGCACGCCGAGGAACTTCTGAAGCTGTTTCTCGATGATCCGGAACGTCCGTGCCTTCTTCAGGGTCGCCTTCTTGCGCGCGACCTTGCGGCAGATCGCCGCGATTTCGCGCTCGAGGTTCCGGACGCCCGCTTCCCGCGTGTACGCGTTGATGACCGCGCGGATCGCCGCGTCGTTCATCTGGAGATCCTTGGGCACGAGGCCGTTGGCTTTCAGCTCCTTCGGAATCAGGAAGTTCTTCGCGATCTCGACTTTCTCGAACTCGAGATATCCCGGCAGGCGGATGATCTCCATCCGATCGAGCAGCGCCGGCGGAATGGAGTAGAGCGTGTTGCTCGTGGTCAGGAACATCACCTGCGAGAGGTCGAAGTCCACTTCCAGATAGTGGTCGTTGAAGGTGTGGTTCTGCTCCGGATCCAGAACCTCAAGAAGCGCGGAGGCCGGATCGCCGCGGAAGTCGGTTCCAAGCTTGTCGATCTCATCGAGCAGAAGAACCGGGTTCATCGAACCGGCCCGCTTCATCGCCTGGATGATCCGCCCGGGCATGGAGCCGATGTAGGTGCGCCGGTGCCCGCGTATTTCCGCCTCGTCGCGGACGCCGCCGAGCGACATGCGCACGAATTTCCGCCCGAGCGCGCGTGCGATCGATTTTCCGAGGGAGGTCTTTCCCACGCCGGGAGGACCCACGAAGCAGAGGATCGGACCCTTCAGGCTTCCCGAGAGCTTGAGCACGGCGAGGTACTCGATGATCCTCTCCTTGACCTTCTTGAGCCCGTAGTGGTCCTCGTCCAGGATTTTCTCGACGCTCTGAATATCCGGGTTGTCGTCGGTCTTGCTTCCCCACGGCAGCGAGATCAGCCAGTCGACGTAGTTCCGGACGACGGTCGCCTCGGGGGACATGAAGGACATCTTCCCGAGCTTGTCGATCTCCTTGACGGCCTTCTCGTGGACCTCGGGAGGCATCTTGGCCTTCTTGACGGCCTGGACGAGCTCGTCGATCTCGTTTGAGAACTCGTTCTGGTAGCCGAGCTCCTTGCGGATCGCCTTGAGCTGCTCGTTGAGATAGAACTCCTTCTGGTTCTTGTGGACCTGGCTCCGGACCTGCCCCTCGATCTTGCGTTCGAGCTTCAAGATCTCGAGCTCGTTCGCGAGGGTCTTGCTCAGCTGACGGAACCGTTCGGTCAGGTCATCCTCCTCGAGGACTGCCTGCTTCACCGCGACCTTCAAGATCAGGTGCGACGCCACCGTATACGAGAGAAGGATCGGGTTGCCGATGTTGTTCGCGGTCGAGAGCACCTCGTCCGGGACGCGACGGTTCAGGTGGACATAATCGTTGAACGAGGCGAGCACATTGCGGGTCATCGCCTCGAGCTGGGCGTCCTGCCGCACCTTGTCTTCGATGATCGAGACCGAGGTGGACATGTACTCGGAGCCCTTGAAGAACTTCTTGGCGCGCGCGCGGCAGATCCCCTCGACCAGGACGCGCATCGTCCCGTCCGGGAGCCGGAAGAGCTGGAGGACCCGCACGACGGTGCCCACGCGGTACAGATCCTTCGCGACCGGATCGGGCACGTCGGGACGGCGCTGCGCGAGAACGAACAGCACGCGGTCCTTCTGCACGGCCGCCTCGATCGCGTTCACGGACGGAATCCGTCCCACGAGAAGCGGGATGGTCATATACGGGAAAATAACGACATCGCGAAGCGGAAGCAGCGGGATCCGATCCCGGATCTCGAAGACCTCCCCGTCGCGCTCGAGTCGAATCATTCTATTCTTCCTCGTTCCGCCCTTGATCGGCTATGCCTCTTTGCGGCGACGATCGCCGCGGAAAGTGAGGATGGGCTCCGCCTTTCGTCCGATGACATCGCGGGTGATCGTACAGCCCACGACCTCGAGCCGCGACGGGATCTCGTACATGAGGTCCATCATCGCTTCCTCGAGCACGGCCCGCAATCCGCGCGCGCCGGTTCCCCGCTTCAGCGCGAGGTCGGCGACGGCTTCCAGACCGTCTTCGGTGAACTCCAGCTTGACGCCCTCCATCTCGAAGAACTTCTGGTACTGCTTCGTGATCGCGTTCTTGGGCTTCGTCAAGATCTCGACCAGCGACTGCTTGTTCAGGGAATCGAGCGCCCCGATGACCGGAAGCCGCCCGACCAGTTCCGGAATCAACCCATAACGGAGCAGGTCTTCCGGCTCCACCAGCGCGAGCAGCTCGCCGATGTTCCGGTCCTTCCGGCTCCGGATATCCGCGCCGAAGCCCATCGACTTCTGACTCACGCGGCGTTCCACGATCTTCTCCAGGCCCTCGAACGCTCCTCCGCAGATGAAGAGGATATCCTTCGTGTTCACCTCGATGTATTTCTGCTGCGGATGCTTCCGTCCGCCCTGAGGCGGGACGTTCGCGATCGTGCCTTCGAGGATCTTGAGGAGCGCCTGCTGCACGCCCTCGCCGGAAACGTCGCGGGTGATCGACGGGTTTTCCGACTTGCGCGAGATCTTGTCCAGCTCGTCCACGTAGACGATGCCGTGTTCCGCGTTCACCACGTTGAAATCGGTCGCCTGGAGCAGCCGGACGAGGATGTTCTCCACGTCCTCGCCGACGTAACCCGCCTCGGTGAGACACGTCGCGTCCACGATCGCGAACGGGACCTTGAGGGTCCGCGCGAGCGTGCGCGCGAGCAGCGTCTTTCCGGTTCCGGTGGGGCCAACCAGGAGGATGTTCGACTTTTCGAGCTCGACCTCCTCGACCGCGCCGCCGGAATAGATACGTTTGTAGTGGTTGTAGACCGCGACGCTGAGCGTCTTCTTGGCCCGGTCCTGGCCGATGACGTAGTCGTCGAGGACCTTCTTGATCTCCGCCGGCTTCGGGAGAGCGCCCTTGGGCGCCCCCGCTCCGCGATCGGTTTCGCCCTCGAGGATGTCGTTACAAAGCTTGACGCACTCGCTGCATATGTAGACCGAGGGCCCCGACACGAGACGCGAAACCTCGTCTTGGCCGCGCCCACAGAAGCTGCACCGGATGGGGTGAGGCGAGTTGACCCGTTTCTTCATGCGGATGGTGTGCCTTAGCCGACCGGTGCCGGTTCGGGCTTTCTCTCCTTGCTGGGTTCGAGTTTGTGGATGACCTTGTCCACGATGTGGTACGCCTTCGCTTCCTCGGCCGACATGAAGAAGTTCCGGTCTGTATCGTTCTCGATCTTCGCGAGCGGCTGCCCCGTGTGCTTGACGAGGATATCGTTGAGCGCGGAGCGCAAAGCGAGGATCTCCCTCGTGTAGATCTCGATGTCGGTCGCCTGCCCCTGGCTCCCGCCGAGAGGCTGGTGGATCATGACCCGGGAATGCGGGAGCGCCGAGCGTTTGCCGCTCGCCCCCGCGGCCAGGAGAAGCGCCGCCATGCTCGCGGCCTGGCCCATGCAGATCGTCGCGACGTCGGGCCGGATGAACTGCATGGTGTCGTAGATGGCCAGACCGGCGGAGACGATGCCGCCGGGGGAATTGATGTAGAGGTTGATGTCCCGATCGGGATCTTCCGCTTCGAGAAACAGGAGCTGCGCGATGACGAGGTTCGCGATGACGTCGTCGATCGGCTGGCCGATGAAGACGATCCTATCTTTGAGCAGCCGGGAATAGATGTCGTAGGCTCTCTCCCCCCGCCCGCTCTGCTCGACCACCATCGGTACCAGCGACATGTGCTCGTTTCCTCCTTGCGTGTATATCGGGTTACGCGACCGCCATCTTAAGCCGGGCCTTCTCCCGGAGCAGCGCGAATGCCTTTCGTTCCGTCAGATGGGCGCGTGCCCGCTCGCGGTGCTCGGCGCTCCGCAGCAGCCGTTCGGTCTCGGGCGGCGGGCCCTCCCCCTCCGCGGCTCCTCGCAGGGCGCCGTCGATTTCCTCGTCCGTAACGGTTACCGACTCGGCGCGGGCGATTGCGTCCAAGAGCAGATCGCGCTTGATGCGCCGCTCGGCCATCGGCCGGTATTCGTTGCGGAAGCGGTCCTCCTCCTCGGGGCTCCACTCCTTGCCTTCTCCCCTTAGACGCTGAACCAGCTCCTCCAGATACTCGCGGACCATGGATTCGGGCAGCTCCATCGGATTTCGGGCGATGATTTGGTCGACCAGCGCCTCTTCCTGCTCGCGCTGGGCCCTGAGGCGCGCCTCCCCCTCCATGTTCAGCCTGATCCTAGCCCGAAGCTCCGCCAGGTCGCGCATCCCCGCGACCTCGCGGGCGAATTCGTCGTCGAGCGGCCGGACGCTCCGCTCCCGGACGCCCTGAATATCCACCGAGAAGGCGGCCGTACGGCCCCTCAGCTCCTCGTTGCCGAAGTCCTGCGGGTAAGCCACCTCGAAGTCGCGGTGGTCTCCCGCCTTCGTGCCGATCAGGCTCTTCCGAAACTCCGGCAGGAGCCCCGAGGCCCCCAGCTCGACAAGCGCATCCTTTTGCTCGGTTTTCCGGATGGGCTTCCCCTTGGCGTTCAGCCGGACGTAATCCACCAGGACCGCGTCCGCCTCTCCGGCCTCACGCTCCACCGGGGCCCACTCCGCCGTGCGCTGCCGCAACTCCTCGAGCGCCCGGTCGACGTCTTGGTCCTGAACCTCCGTCTCCTTGGTCTCTACGTCCAGGCCCAGATAATCCTTTGGTGTAACCTTGGGCCGGATATCGACTTGGGCCTCGTACGTCAGAGGCTTTCCGCGCGAAAAGTCGATCTTCTCGATGGTCGGGTAGGACATTGGCTCGAGCTTCTGCTCCCGGACCACGGACTCGTACGAGCGCTTGACCACCCTCTCGAGCACCTCATGCTCCATGGAGTGTCCGAACTGGAGCTCCAGCACGTTCCTGGGCACGTGCCCTTTTCGGAAGCCGGGTAGCTGGACGCGACTGCGGAACTCCTCGACGACGTCCTGGAAGGCGCGCTCGAGGTCCTCCGAAGGCACCTCGATCACGAGGAGCTTCCGCCAAGGGGATCCGTGGTCACGTATGTCTACTTTCAAGTAGCGGCTCCCGTTCAAGATGGTGCGAGAGGGGGGAGTTGAACCCCCACGAGTTGCCTCACGGGATCCTAAGTCCCGCGCGTCTGCCAATTCCGCCACTCTCGCGAAGGCAACCCAAGTCTAACAGCGAAGTGGTTGTGGTTCAAGAACATTGCCCCGTTCAGGCAGGGGAAGCTGCCTTGGGCGCCCTTTTAGGCGCGGTCCGGACCACCTCCGCGACCCTGGCGACGACTTCATAGCGACCGAAGGAGGGCATAAGGTATGCCCCCTCGACCAGGTCCTTCGCCTTGAGGAGGAGGGCTCGGCACATCTCGACCCCTACCTCGATCCCCTTTTCCCCCGCGTTCCGCATCGCCTCGCGCGCGTGCTCCGGAATATTGATCCCCGGCACCTCGTTGTGGAGAAACTCCGCGTGGCGGTGGCTCTGGAGCGGCAAGAGCCCCAGCAGGACCGGGACACGCTTCTTCCCGAAGGCCTCGAGGAAGCGGGTCAGCGGTTCCAGCTCGTAGAGAGGCTGGGTCATCGTGAACTCGGCGCCCGCATCCATTTTCTGCTGAAAGCGCTTGAGCTCGGCCTCGATATCCTCGGAGGCCGGGTTCACCGCGCACCCGATGAGAAAGCGGGTGGGCTCGCCGATCGAGTTCCCCGCGAGATCGGTTCCCGCGTTGAGCTGGCGCAAGATCCGGATCAGCCCGACCGAGTCCACGTCGAAGACCGCCGTGGCGTTGGGGTAGTCGCCGGCCCGCGGCGGATCGCCGGTCAAGGCGAGGATGTTCCGGATGCCGAGCGCGTGCGCCCCCATGAGATCCGACTGGATGCCCATGAGATTCCGGTCGCGGCACGTGAAGTGAAGGATCGTCTCGACACCTACCTGTTGATAGATCATCGACGCGAGCGCGAGCGAGGACATGCGCACCCGGGCCATCGGGCTGTCCGCCACGTTGATGACGTCGACCCCGGAGCTTTTGAGAAATTGGGCGCCCTCGATCATCTTCTTGGGACGCGCGCCGCGCGGCGGGTCCACCTCCACGCTCACGACGAACTCGTGGTTGGCGAGCTTCCGCGCGAGAAGGGAGCGCGAAGCGGGGTCGTCTGCCGCCGGCTCCTCGACGACGATTTGCGGGGTCGGCGGCACGGGCGGCGGCGCCGACGCGCCGTCCAGCGCGGCGGCCTCCGCGGCGCCGGCACCCGGTCGCGCGAGCGCTTCGCGCATGCGGCGGATGTGGGCCGGAGTCGTACCGCAGCAGCCTCCGATGAGGCGCGCTCCCGCGGCCCTGAGCCGGATCGCGTAATCCGCGAAATAGTCGGGCGAGGCGAGGTAGAGAAAGCGGCCGTTCACGAATTGCGGGAGCCCCGCGTTCGGCATGACGGAGATGGGAAGCTCGGTGCGGCGTCTGAGACGCTGCACGATCTCGAGGATCTTCTGCGGCCCGACGCTGCAGTTCGCGCCAAGCACGTTGACCCCGAGGCTCTGCGTGTCACGCACCACGTCTTCCGGGTACGCGCCGTAGAGCGTGCGACCATCCTCGGTGAACGTCATCTCGGCGACGAGGGGAAGGTCGGTCACCCGGCGCACCGCTTGGATCGCGTGCTTCATCTCCTCGAGGTCGGTCTGCGTCTCGATGATGAGGAGATCGACCCCTCCTTCGACGAGCCCCTCGACCTGCTCGATGTAGGCTGCGAGCGCCTCTTCCTTCGGGATCGTGCCGAGCGGAGCGACCGGTTTTCCCAGCGGGCCGATGGCGCCCGCAACGAAGACCACCTCCCCGACCTCCTCGCGTGCGTTTCGCGCGAGCTGTGCGCCCGCCCGGTTCACACGGCGGGCGTCGTCCCCTGCCCCGTGCGCCGCCAGGCGGATCCGGTTCGCGCCGAACGTGTTCGTCTCGATCAGCTCGGCTCCCGCGCGGATATAGTCGCGGTGGATGGATTGGACGAGCGCGGGCTCCTGGAGGTTTAGAAGATCGAAAGATCGGTCGAACGGAATGCCGCGTTCGTAGAGGATGGTGCCCATCGCGCCGTCCGCCAGGACGACGCCCTCCTCGAGACGCTTGAGGAAAGGATTCTTCAAACTCGGCAACTCCATAGGGGAAGGGACGCTTCCATCGCTTGTGACATCGTACTATACTGCGCGGCTTGCCATGGACGAAATGAGGGAGCGCGCGATTTCATGAACATTCTTGTTTTCGTCAAACAGGTCCCGGACACCGAGACGCGGATCCAGCTCAAGGACGGCGCCGTGGACACGGCCAGCGTGAAATGGGTCGCGAACCCCTATGACGAATTCGCGATCGAAGAGGCTCTGCGGATCCGAGAGCGCCTCGGCCAGGGAAAGGTCACGGTCGTGAGCCTCGGGCCCGACCGCGTGAAGGAAGCGATCAAGTACGCGCTCTCCCTCGGCGCGGACGAGGGCGTGCACCTCAAGGGGGACGGCGTGGCGCTCTGGGACCCGCTCGCGGTCGCCACCGTGCTCGCCGCCGCGGCGCGAAAGCTTGGTTTCGACCTCGTCTTCACGGGGAAGCAAGGGGTCGACCACGACTGGTCGCAGACCGGGATCATCCTCGCGGAGTTCCTGGATCTACCCCATGTTTCGGTGGTCGTCGGCCTCGAGCTGGATTCCCCCGCGAAGCGGGGCGTCGCCAAGCGGGAGGTGGAAGGCGGCGTGGAAACCGTGGAGTTCGAGCTTCCCGCCGTGATCACCGCACAGAAGGGCCTGAACGAGCCCCGCTACGCTTCCCTCAAGGGAATCATGGCGGTGAAGAAGAAGGTGATCCCCGAGTGGACCCTGGCGGACTTGGGCGTTGATCCTGGGTCGGTCGGGGAGGGCGCCGCGGCCATCCGTTTCGTCGAGTTCTCGCTCCCGCCTCCGCGACCGGCCGGCAGAATCCTGGAGGGAGAACCCAAGGAGACCGCTCGAGAGCTGGTTCGCATCCTGCACGAGGAAGCGAAGGTCATCTGATGACCATGTTCGCCGTTCTCGCGGAATTGAAAGACGGCGCCGCGCGTAAGATCACGCTCGAAATGTTGGCCGAAGCGCGGCGGCTTGCGGCCCTCTCGGGGAACGGGAGCGTCGGTCTCGTAGCGGTCGGACCCATGGCGCCGGAGGAAGCCGAACACCTCGCGCACGAGGGCGCCGACCGGATCTATCACGTGGAGGGAGAGGCGCTCGCGGGATACGCCGCCGAAGCCCACGCGGAGGGAGTCAAGGCTGCGTTGGAACGCGCGAAACCGGACACGCTCTTCATCGGGGCCACGTCCCAGGGCAAGGATCTGGCGCCTCGGGTTGCCGCGCGGCTTCGCGTTGGGCTCGCGTCCGATTGCACCGAATTCACGCTCCAGAACGGAGACCTCGTCGCCCGCCGGCCCATCTTCGCCGGCAAAGCGTTCGGTCGGGTCGCTTGGAACGCAGCGCGCCCCCGGATCGCGACCATCCGCCCCAACACGTTCACGCCCTTAGAGCCCGATTCGTCCCGCAAGGCCCAGCTGGAGAAGGTTCCGATCGGACCTGTGAAGGCACGCGCCCGGGTCGTCGGCTTCGAGCGGTCCGAGGGAGAGATGCTCGATCTCACGGAGGCGAACATCATCGTGAGCGGCGGGCGCGCGATGCAGGGCCCCGAGAACTTCGAGCTTCTCCGGAAGCTGTGCAAGGTTCTGGGCGCGACCTTGGGAGCATCGCGGGCCGCGGTCGACGCGGGATGGATCGACCACAGCCATCAGGTGGGTCAGACCGGCAAGGTGGTCAATCCGACGGTGTATTTCGCGGTCGGGATCTCAGGCGCGATCCAGCATCTGGCCGGCATGTCCTCCTCCCGTACCATCGTCGCGATCAACAAGGACAAGGACGCCCCTATTTTCAAGATCGCGAGCTACGGGATCGTCGGCGACCTCTACCAGGTCGTGCCTCTCCTCACCGAGGAGTTCGAAAGAGCCCTCAAGGAGTAATGGCCGACGGACCCGGCTTACGAAACCTACTGGATGCGGAAGAAGCTACTCCGGCAGGGAACCCCGCGATTCCCGGTGCGCCGGTGGTGGGAAACCGACCATTTGTGCGAGATCGAGCAGATCTACTTCGACGCGATCCGGACCTCCCCCAGCGTGCTGGACGTGGGGGCGGGCGATCTGAGGATCATGGGCAAGCTCCAGCGCGCCGGGTATACAGGCGAATACCACACACAGGATGTGGGAACCGAGGGCGCCTACACCTACCGGGATCTGGATGAGATCCGGCGGCCTTACGGCGCGATCCTATGCCTGGACGTGATCGAGCACCTCACGCTGCGGGAGGGGCTCACGCTGATCCGGAAAATGATTTCCCTGCTCCAGGGAGGCGGCGCGCTCGTCCTTCAGACCCCGAACGCGAGCTACATTCCTGACCCTCGGTCCTGGGACATGACGCACGTGCAGACCTATAACCCGGGGGACTTGTGGGCGTTCTTGACCTGCGAGGGGCTCGAGACGGCCGCCTACCGGGTCGTCCTGCGCGATCACAATCCAGGGCTGATCGTCTCGACGCGAATGGCCATTACCGCGTACGTGAAGCGACGCATCCTGGGATGCGACTACGCCAACAACATCGCGGTCATTGCCCGGAAGCCCGCCGGGCCCGCGCCCGAACTCTAACGGCTCAAGTCCCGAACTTCTCTCGAACCCGGGCGCATTTCGCGCTGCCCGACGCCACCTTCTCACCGGTCTCGGCGTCGAACGCCTCCGCCTCGGCCGTGACCAGGCGGCCCTTGTCCTCGACCACCCGGCTCTCGAATCGGTAAGCCTTCCCCGCCCGGAGCGGCCGGAGGAGCCTCGTATGGAGCTCCGCCGTGACGGCATGAATCCCCAGCGCGTACAGGAGACGGATCATCACTTCGTCCAGGACCGTCGCGACGAGGCCGCCGTGCACGATGTTCTTGAACCCGTGATGCTCCTCGCGCGGCGTCCACAAGGTGTGCATCCGCCCGTCCAGCGTCATCTCGAACTCGAGCTTGAATCCGATCGGATTCTTCGACCCACAACAGAAACACATTCCATCGTCTTCCGGCATCGCCCCGCTCCTCTGGGTCACTTCTTGTCACGAGGGGATCCCCTCGGTCTCTCCCTGGCTTCCGCGGCCCCGCCGTTTCCGTTCGGACGCCCGGCCCGGCCCGCCGGCGCGCGCCGGCGGTGCGTGGCGGGCATCGCCTCGCGGTTCCAGCGCGCGACGAGATCCTCGAGGATCTCGCCGACGTGTTCCACGACACGCTCCCAGAATTTCGCCGCCGTCCGCGCGTTGAAGACGGGATCACTGCGCTTGCCGCCATAGTACAGAAGCGAGCCGGGCGCTGGAAACGCCACGATGGAATCGCGGTGCTCGAAGGCGAGCGACGGATCCCAACGGCCTGGAAATACCTGATCCGGGGCGATCGCGAGCATCGCGGCCGTCTCGTCCGCGCCCGCGTGCCCGCCGGGTGCGCCCAGGATCTCCTCGACGTAGGGCCTCATCTCGATCCACCACTGGAACACCGCGACGAAAACCCCGGTCTCCTCGTGGGCGCGCCGCGCGGCCTCCTTCAGCGCATCCGTGTTGCCCCCGTGCCCGTTCATCACGACGATGTTCTGGAGACCTTGGTGGGCGAGCGCGGTGATCACCGCGGTCACGTACTCGGTGAACGCGGGCGCAGGCACGTGCGTCCCTCCGGCGAGCGCGCCCAAGTGCGCCGTGACCCCGTAGGGGATCGTCGGCGCGACCACGGCGTTCAGGCGTTCGGCGACGGCCTCGCTCAAGTGAAGCGGGATTTCATTGTCGGTGCCGAGGCTCGTAACCCCGTGAGCCTCCAGCGTGCCGACCGGCAGGAGGGCCGTGTTGATATGGCGCGGAACAAGCTCCGCGAACTCCATCCAGTTGATGCGGTCGATGCGCCGCCCCCTTGAGACGGCGCGGGCTCTGCTTCGCGGCATGGGAATCGCTCCTTAGGGATGGCGAGCAAGGACTCGGGCCGAGGGCATTGTACATCGAAGCCGGGCGCGATAGGATGCGTGCTCTCTCCCAATGCTTGGAATCGGGCAGGAGGCCACGGACCTGACTCCGAAAAACCCCATCGAAGAGCTGAGAAAGCGCAAACAGGAGGCGTTGCTGGGCGGCGGCAAGGATCGGATCGCCAAGCTCCACGCCGAAGGCCGGCTTACGGCCCGCGAGAGAATCGATCTCCTCCTGGACCCGGGCTCCTTCCAGGAGACCGGCGTCTTCGTCGAGCATCGCACGAGCGATTTCGGGATGGCCGAACGGAAGATCCCCGGCGACGGCGTCGTTTCGGGATACGGAACCGTCGACGGAAGGCTTGTGTTCCTGTTCGCGCAGGATTTCACCGTGTTCGGAGGAACGTTGAGCGAGCCGAACGCGAAGAAGATCTGCAACGTGATGGATCAGGCCATCGAAAACGGCGCGCCGATCATCGGGCTCAACGACTCGGGAGGGGCGCGCATCCAGGAAGGGGTCCAGTCCCTGGGAGGCTATGCCGAGATCTTCCTGCGCAACACGCTCGCCTCGGGAGTCGTGCCGCAGATCTCGGCGATCATGGGAGCCTGCGCGGGAGGGGCCGTCTACTCCCCCGCGATCACCGACTTCGTGATCATGGTCAAGGGCACCAGCCACATGTTCGTGACCGGCCCGAACGTCATCAAGGAGGTCACCAAGGAGGACGTCTCCTTCGAGGACCTCGGCGGGGCCATGACCCACAACACCAAGAGCGGCGTCGCCCATTTCGCGGTCGACGACGACGAAGCCTGCCTTGCCGCGATCCGCAGGCTCCTCTCGTTCATCCCCTCGAACAACGTCGACGACCCGCCGCGTGTCGCGTCGAAGGACCTCCCCGACAGGATGGAGGCGCGGCTCAATACCATCGTTCCCGCCGAATCGAACAAGGCGTACGACATGAAGGAGATCGTGCGCCTCGTCGTCGACGAGGCGGACTTCTTCGAGGTGCACGAGCACTTCGCGCCGAACCTCGCCGTCGGCTTCGCCCGTCTCGACGGACACCCCGTCGGGATCGTCGGAAACCAGCCGGCCGCCCTCGCGGGAGTGCTCGACATCAAATCCTCCGTGAAGGGCGCGCGCTTTGTGCGGTTCTGCGACGCATTCAACATTCCTCTCGTGACGTTCGAGGACGTGCCGGGCTTCCTTCCCGGGACAGAGCAGGAATGGGGCGGCATCATCCGCCACGGCGCGAAGCTTCTGTATGCCTATTGCGAGGCGACCGTCCCGAAGCTCACCGTCATCGTGCGAAAGGCGTACGGGGGCGCCTACGACGTCATGTCCTCGAAGCACATCCGCGCGGATTACAACGTTGCCTGGCCGCAGGCGGAGCTCGCCGTGATGGGAGCCGAGGGGGCGGTGAACATCGTGTATCGCAAGGAAATCGAGCAAGCGAAAGACCCCGGCGCGGCGCGCGCCAAATTCGTGGCCGAGTACAACGACAAGTTCGCGAACCCCTACGTCGCCGCGGCGCTCGGGTATCTCGACGACGTGATCGAGCCCCAGGAGACGCGCCCGCGTCTCATCCGGGCGCTGACCGCGCTGCGACACAAGCGCCAGTCGCTCCCGCCCAAAAAGCACGGCCTGATCCCGCTCTGAGCGCCAGGAGCCAGGTGAAATCCGTCCGCGCGAAGTCGCTCCCCGTGAAACCCGCCCCGCGGAAACCGGTCCGGAAAGTCCTCGTCGCGAACCGCGGCGAGATCGCGATCCGGATCTGCCGCACGCTTCGCGAGATGGGGATCGGTTCCGTGGCGATCTATTCCGACGCGGACCAGGATTCGCCCCACGTGTTCGCGGCGGACGAGGCGTATCCCGTGGGGCCCGCTCCCGCCGCCCAGAGCTATTTGAACGTCGAGCGCATCCTGGACGCCGCTCGCAACGCCGGAGTCGACGCCGTGCATCCGGGCTACGGCTTTCTATCGGAGTCGGCCGCGTTCGCGGATCACGTCCAGGACGCGGGGCTCGTTTGGATCGGACCTTCGCCGGCCGCGATCCGCGCTCTCGGCGATAAGCTCAGCGCCCGCGCGCTCGCCCTTCGAGCCGGCGTCCCCGTGCTTCCCGGCACGGAGAAACCGATCGGCGATGCGAGGGAGTTGACGCGTGCCGCCGACCGGATCGGATACCCCGTCGTGCTCAAGGCGGCCGCGGGGGGCGGCGGCAAGGGAATGCGCCGCGTGAACTCGGCCGAGGAGTTCGAGCAGGCGATACGGCTCACCCAGGGGGAGGCGCGGAACGCGTTCGGGGACGACCGCATCTACCTCGAGCGCTGGCTCGAGAAGCCGCGGCACATCGAAGTCCAGATCCTCGGGGACTCGCATGGTCAGGTGATCGCGCTCGGCGAGCGGGACTGCTCGATCCAGCGGCGGCACCAGAAGCTCGTCGAGGAGACCCCTTCTCCCGCGCTCGACGACTCCCGGCGAGTCGCGCTCTGGGAGCTGGCGGTGAAGGTGGCGCGGGCGGGAGGGTATACGAACGCGGGCACGGTGGAATTCCTCATGGATCAGGGAGGCGGTTTTTATTTCCTAGAGGTGAACGCGCGGCTTCAGGTGGAGCACCCGGTCACCGAGATGGCGCTCGGGATCGACCTCGTGCGCGAGCAGGTCCGTCTCGCATCCGGCGAGAAGCTCACCATGCGCCAGGAGGACGTGCGTCCGCTCGGCGCGGCG
>DASXTQ010000113.1:0-18976 GCA_036505295.1 Candidatus Eiseniibacteriota bacterium | reverse complement strand
GGTTCTCGGAGCATTCCAACCTCCAGGCGCAAGTCTACTATGATCGCACCAAGCGTGACCTTCCCTCCACGTTCGGTGAGACGATCGATGCCTACGATTTGACCCTGAACCACCGATTCGCCCCGGCCGCGCGGCACGACGCGGTGTGGGGGCTCGGCTACCGCCTGACGGACGACCAAGTTCGCAACTCCGCGGTGTTGGCGTTCCTTCCCCCGCAGCTGACCCATCGGTTGTACACAGGCTTCGTCCAGGACGAGCTCGCCCTGGCCGCGAACCGGCTCTACCTGACGGTGGGCTCGAAGATCGAGCACAACGATTATACGGGCTTCGAATACCAGCCGGGCGTTCGCCTCGCGTGGACCCCGACGCCGGAGCAGACGGTCTGGGGAGCAGCGTCGCGAGCGGTGCGAGCGCCATCGCGCATCGACCGCGATCTCTACGCGCCGGGCCAGCCGCCCTATTTCCTCGTGGGGAATCCGGATTTCGACTCAGAGGTCCTGAAGGCCTTCGAGCTCGGGTACAAGAGCCGGCCCACGAGCGATCTCACGACCTCGATTTCGACCTTCTACAACGTCTACGACAAGCTCAGGAGCCTGGAGGCGGGGCCGCCTTTCACCTTGGCCAATGGTCTCGACGGAAGCGCGTACGGCGTCGAGGCGGAGGCTACCTGCCAGGTCGTCAGGAGATGGCGCCTGAGCGCCGGCTACACGTTCCTCAGGCTCATTCTGGATGTCGAGCCGACGAGCACCGACACGGGGTCGGAGAAGCAAGAAGGGGACTCCCCTCGGCATCAAGCCTTCGCACGATCCTCGTTGACGTTGCCGCACGATGTGAGCCTGGACGCAGCGGTGCGCTTCGTCGATGAGCTTCCGAATCAGGGAGTGCCCGCGAACACCGTCTGCGATGCCCGATTGGCATGGCAGCCCACCCAAGCCCTCGAGGTCGCGGTCACGGGGCAGGGTCTCTTCGATCCGAGGCATCCTGAATTTGGGATGCCGAGCACACGCCGCGAGATTGGGCGGAGCATCTACGGCAAGGTTCTATGCCGGTTCTAGTCCTCCGCATCCCGATCCTCGCCCTCCTCCTCACCCTGATCCTGGCGACGCCATCTGTTGCTGGGACCAAGCTCACGCACGAGTACGATCTCAAGGCCGCGTTCATGTTTCATTTCGCCCAATTCGTGGAGTGGCCCCGCGAAGCCCTACCCGAAAAAACCACGCCCTTCACGATCGGCATCCTCGGCGAAGACCCGTTCGGTAAGAGCCTCGACGAAATCGTCGCAAACGAAGAGGTTGACGGTCACAAGCTGCTCGTTCGTCGCTTCCAACACGTCAACCAGACCGACTCCTGTCAGATCCTATTCATCAGCCCTTCGGAAGGGAGCCGGTTGGACCAGATTCTCACGCACCTCAACCGCCGGAGCATCCTCACGGTCGGCGACACCAAGGATTTCGCCCTGCGTTCCGGGATCATTGGGTTTGTCATCTCGGACAAGCGCCTGCGGCTCGCGGTCAATCTGGCCGCGGCCAACGCGGCCGGGCTCACGATCAGTTCCAAGCTCCTACGACAGTCCCAAATTGTCGGACCCGCTCGGGTGCAGGAATGAAGGCGCCGCGCACGACCATCCGACGCAAGCTCGTCACGGCGATGATGCTGACGAGCACGACCGTCTTGCTGCTCGTGGGTGCCGTTTTCGTCGCGCACGATGTCGTGAGCTTCCGCCGCCTCCTCGTTCAAGCGCTCATCACGCGGGCCAATATCCTGGCAGCGAACTCGACCGCGGCCCTCGCGTTCCGGAACCCCGAGGATGCGGGTCAGATCCTCGCTGCTCTGAAGACCGACCCTCGCATGATCGCCGCCGCTTTGTACGACCAGAAGGGGCGATTGTTCGCCACCTATCCGGCGAGCGTCCCGCCGGGGACCGTGCCCCCCGCGTCGGGACCGATCGGCCATCGCTTCGAGAAATCGGACCTGGTGGTTTCCCAGCCCGTTGCTGAGGAGGGGCAATCGCTCGGGACGCTCTACCTCAAGTCCGACCTGAAAGAGCTCGATGACCGCCTTCGCGTCGATGCGATGGTGGTCCTTCTCGCGGTACTGGGCTCTATCGTCGTGGCGTTCGCCTTCTCCACCTGGCTGCAGCGCCGTATCGCGCAGCCGATTCTCACGCTTGCGAATGTGGCCAGGAATGTGTCCGAGCACAAGGACTACTCGCTCCGCGCGAAGGGTGCCGGCGACGACGAGGTCGGCGTGCTGGCGGGAGCATTCGACGAGATGTTGAGCGAGATCCAGCAGCGGGACAAGGAGATCAGGCAGCTCAACGTGGACCTGGAGCGGCGCGTGAACGCGCGCACCGCGGAGCTCGAGGGGGCGAACAAGGAGCTCGAGGCATTCTCGTACTCCGTCTCGCACGACCTCCGCGCTCCATTGCGCCACATCGACGGTTTTGTCGAACTGCTGGCCAAGCATGCGGGCCCGTCGCTGGATGAGAAGGGCCGGCGGCACCTCGCGACGATCTCAACCGCCGCGCAGAGGATGGGGGCCCTGATCGATGACCTGCTCGTCTTCTCTCGTATGGGGCGGTCGGAAATGCGCAAAACCTCCGTGGACCTGGCCGCACTGACGGAGGAGGTGGTCCAGGAGCTCAAGGCAGACGCCGGGAATCGGTGCGTGGAATGGAAGCTCGGTAAGCTCCCGACCGTACAGGGCGATCCCTCCATGTTGCGCCTCGTTCTGGTCAATCTGCTCGCGAACGCCCTCAAGTACTCAGGCCCGAAGGAGGCGGCACGAATCGAGGTCGAGGCCCAATCCCAGAATGGTGAGCTCATTGTCTCTGTGCGCGACAACGGAGTCGGTTTTGACCCGACGTATTCTCACAAGCTGTTTGGGGTCTTTCAGAGGCTGCATGGGTCGGACGAATTCGAAGGGACCGGGATCGGTCTTGCCAACGTTCGCCGGATCGTGAGTCGCCACGGTGGAAGGACGTGGGCCGACGGAACGATCAACGAGGGCGCAACTTTTTACTTTTCCCTTCCCAAGTAGCGGGGTGTCCCAATGACCATGCTGAAGCGGATCTTGCTCGCGGAGGATAACGAGAACGACGTGGAGCTCACGATGACGGCCTTGGCTGAGAACCATTTGGCCAACGAGGTCGTGGTGGTACGAGATGGTGCGGAGGCTTGGGATTTCCTATGCCACGAGGGAACCTTCGCGGGTCGAAACGGCGGCAATCCTGCCGTTGTTCTTCTGGATCTCAAGATGCCGAAGGTGGACGGCTTGGAGCTCCTTCGGCGGATGCGCCAGGACCCACGGTTCAAGGCCGTTCCCGTCGTCGTGCTGACGTCCTCGCGAGAGGAGTCGGATATCGTCCAGAGCTATCGGCTTGGCGTCAATGCGTTCGTCGTCAAACCTGTGGCGTTCGAGGAATTCATCGGCGCCGTCAAGAATCTCGGCCTCTTTTGGGCGGTGCTGAACGAGCCGCCGCCCGACCGAATTCAGTCGCCCTCGGCGGCCTAACGGAACGTCGATCGACCCGATGGGGAGCGTGAACTCGATGCACGACGGAGTGGAGCCGGGAAACGGGCACCGTATCCTTCACCTCGAAGACGATCCCGCCGATCGCGAGCTGATCCGCGAGGCGCTGGGGACGGAAGGTATTGCGCTCGAGATCGTCCAGGTGGATACCAGGGATGGGTTCCAGGCAGCGCTCGTGCAAGAGGGTGTTGTGCTTGTACTCTCCGACTTCGCATTGCCGACCTTTGACGGGCTCTCTGCTCTGGATATCGTGCAGAAACAAAGACCGAGCCTCCCATTCATCTTCGTATCCGGGACCATGGGTGAGGAGGCGGCCATCGAAAGCCTACGTCGGGGGGCGACGGACTACGTCTTGAAGCAGCGGCTATCAAGGCTCGGGCCCGCGGTGCGGCGTGCTCTCGACGAGGTCGCGGCGCGCCGGAAGCGCCTCGAAGCCGCGGAGGCTGCTGAGAAACAGCGAGCCGTCGGCGCGCTCAACAACGACGTGTCGCTCGCGGTCAGCCAGGCCCTTTCCTTACGGGGCATGCTCCAAATGTGCACGGAATCCATGGTGCGTAACCTCGATGCCGCATTCGCCCGCATCTGGACCCTCAATGCGATCGGGGACGTCCTGCTGCTACAGGCCAGTGCCGGCATGTATACCCACCTCGACGGTCCGCACAGCAGAGTGCCGGTCGGCAAATTCAAGATCGGGCTGATCGCTCAGGAGCGACAGCCTCATCTCACGAATGACGTGCTTAACGACCCTCGTGTCGGTGATCCCGAATGGGCCCGGCGGGAACAAATGGTTGCTTTCGCGGGCTATCCTCTGATCGTGGGTGAGCGCCTCGTCGGTGTCATGGCAATGTTCTCCAGATGCGTTCTCGCCCAAAGCGTGCTTGACGCTCTGGGCTCCGTGGCCCGAACGATTGCCATGGGGATCGAGCGCTGGCGGTTAGAGGAACAACTGCGCCAGAGCCAGAAGATGGAGGCCATCGGACAACTCGCTGGCGGTGTGGCTCATGATTTCAACAACCTGTTGACGGTTGTCTCCGGCTATTCGCAACTCCTGCTGAGCCAAAGCGATCTGAGCGCCGCCACACGGGACAAGATCCATGAAATCGGCCAGGCCGGAGAGCGGGCGGCTTCGCTGACCCGCCAGCTCCTTGCGTTCGGCCGCAAGCAGGTGCTGGAGCCCGAGGTTCTCGACCTCAACGCGCTCGTCACCGGCACCGAGAAGATGCTCCGGCACACGATCGGCGAGGACATCGATTTGGGCACGGCGTTGGATCCTGCGCTCGCGCGCGTCACGGCGGACCCCGGGCAGATCGAGCAGATTATCCTGAATTTGGCGGTCAACGCCCGAGATGCGATGCCCCAGGGGGGCAAGCTCACGATCGAGACCGCCAACGTGGATCTGGACGAGAGCTACGCCAGCGCGCACGCAGCAGTCAGCCCTGGAAGCTATGTCATGCTCGCCGTCAGCGACACGGGATGCGGAATGACGCCGGAGGTCATGAACCGCGTGTTTGAGCCGTTCTTCACAACCAAGGGACCCGGGAAAGGCACGGGGCTCGGGCTGGCGACCGTGTACGGCATCGTCCAGCAGAGCGGTGGTCACATCGGGTTGTACAGTGAGCCGGGTCACGGCACATCGTTCAAAGTCTATCTTCCGAAAACGGAAGCAGAGGCTTCGTCACGCCGGTCGCGGCAGGATACGCGCGACTTGCCGACCGGCAGCGAAACCGTCCTGCTGGTGGAGGACGACGACTCTGTTCGGGCGCTCTCCCGGAGTGTGCTGGAGATGTCGGGCTACACGGTGCTGGAAGCGAACGGCGCCGCCGCGGCGTTGCGTATTTGTGAACAACACACCGGATCGATCCAGATTGTCGTAACCGATGTGGTGATGCCCGAGACAGGCGGCCGGATCCTCGTGGAACGTCTCGGCGCCATGCGGCCCGCTCTCAAGGCACTCTACGTGTCGGGCTACACGGACGACACTGTGATCCGGCACGGCGTCCTGGAGGAGGGAACCGCCTTCCTCCAGAAGCCGTTCACGCCCGCAGGCCTGGCGAACAAGGTGCGGGAAGTGCTGGATCAGCCGAGCGCACCGCAGTCCACCACAACTCGCTAGATGAAGTCGCGCAGCCAGCGGCTTAGTCGGCGGAGCAAGCTGCTTGTCTCCGGGAAGCAGGCATCGAGGTCCTCAATTTTTTCGGGCCACGTCGCCGTCTCCATCAGAAACGCGAAGTCGATCATGGCGGGTAGGCAATCCTCCCCGGCCACGGCCGTCAGCACCTCACCGTCGAGCAGCATGCTCCGCCTGTCTTGATTATGCGATCCGAGCGTAGACATGGCGATGGCATCGCCCCGCCCGAATGCGCCGAATGCGCCGGCGGAATCCCGAAGGCCGCTCCCGGCCTGCCCACCCCGGGCAAAGGATTCCCGGATCAAGTCGGGGCTGATCGCGTCGTTCTGCGAGGCGGTACCGCATGCCTGCCGCCGGCGAACTTCCAAATACCTCGTTAATACGCCGGCCCACTCCTCGCGCCCCAGGAGGGAGAGCGCTTCCTTGTTCGCAAAGAACTGAGCCTTGAGATGCAGGTGCGGCTTGTGCGGGTGATCGACCTGCATTGCATGCGCCGGTTGCGTGGGATCCCCACACATCCGCTCGTACTCCTCGCGAAGAACCCGAGCCACCGATGGATGGATGCGGACCTGATCGCACAGCGGCGCGTTCTGCCAATCCTTTGCAAGCATCCGGCCGACCAGCGAGCGTACATCTCCCACGTCCACTTGGTTGGTGTAGAGGCCGACGCGCAACGTCCCCCCCGCGGCCCTGATGGGTTCGGCGAGCAGCTCCGCGGACCGGAAGAGCATCCACATGGTCTCGTGCATGACACCCATCGTCGAGAGGGCGCTGCTCGGAGCGTTTTCCAGTGCCGGCGCGATCGGAAAGACGTGGCATCCGCGAACCGCCGCGGAGACGAACATCGCCGCCCAGAAATCGCTCGTCCAGAGCGAGTCGGGTGCTAAGAGCACGGCCCCTCGCTGCATCAAGTTGTAGATCGCGGCCTTGAGCACGGTCGCGGACTTGGTGCGGAAACCGGTTCCGTTCGTCACGGTGAGCACGTTTGCGGTCCACCCCGCGGCGCGCAGCGAGTCGCAGGTCTGAGCGAATGTCGCCGGGTAGGGCCGTTCACGCAGGAAACCGGGCAGCTCGTCGGGGCGTAAACCCTGAGAAATCAAAAGCGCGCGTGCGGCGGTCTTCACACGCACGGTCTCGGTGCCTCGCACAGCGAGGGTTCGGTCCTCCCAGTGGGGACCGACATAGTGCTCGCCGATCCCCATGCCGGTGAAGAATGCCTCGCCCGACGCCGGGTCCTCCTCGAATACGTCGCGGAAGGCGAGCTTTGTATGATCCCGCATGACCATGTCGTCCACAAACGTCGGGTCGTAGGGATGCGTGACCACCACCTGAACTTTGACCCGCTGCCGCACGTAGCGCTCACCTCGAGCGCGCATCGCGCTCGAGGCCGCGATCGCCGCCCGTAGGCGCGTGACGCCGGCCTGAACGCGGGTCCGGAGCGCTCCCGGGGGGAGATCGGGTGCGCTCGTCGCACCGAGATTCTCCAGGAATGAAATCACCCCCTCGGACCCGTTCCCTCGGTAATAGAACTCGTCGAGGAGGATGAGGAATTCAGGGAGGTCGTCCCGCTCTCCGCGGTCCATCGCCTGGATCGCGCGCACGAACGCCTCGATGTACCCGTCCACCGCCAGTCCCCATGCGATCTGGTCGGGAGTCTTCGTTCCGTTCCGTCCGCTGTAATCGTGAATCCAGAGGACCTGGTATCTCTGCGTGTCGAGGATGGATCGCCGCAATTCCTGCAGGAACTGATCGTTGTAGATGTAACGGATCGTATTGGTCGAGGAGAATGGATGCTCCACCAACGTGCCGATGACGGCATTGACCTCCTCCTGAGAATCGTATTCATCGGGCTTGAGGCCGAAGTTCAGCGGTATCCAGACGAGTCGCCAAGAATGCCACCGGTGGCGGGACGCCTTGGCCACGTCGCCGAGCCGGGCCAGAACTTCCCGAAAGACCTCGCGCGCCGCCGTCCGCTGCGCCGCCGCGAGCTGGAACGTCGGTCCGGCGAGGATCGCATCGAATTCCGCGCCCGCCTGCGCCAGGAGGCCTGTCAGCTCCCCCGGCCGCTTGATGCGGCCGAGGAGGCGGTTATACGGCACGATCACGCGCCGGAGCAGGATCGCCCGGGCGTTCGAAGCCAGCGCCTCGCCGGTCGCGTCATCCTTTCCGGCCGCCGCGGCAAACGCCGCGCGCAGACCGGCATGGTAGCTCGAGTCCTCGGCGGCGAACGAGTGTCCGGGCACGCTGAGGTGTTCGGCCAGCCCCTTCGCTTCTTGCTCGAAAGCCGCGCGGCCCTTCCGGCTCGTGAGGCTCTTTGGCGTCAGATTCGGGGTGAGTAGACGGTCCAGCCAGATCATCGATTGACGCAGGCGCGCCATTTCGTCCGCGGCCCAATATGCGGAGTCAACGCGAGCCCGGTCCGGGAGCCTACCGCGCGGGATCGCCACGCAGGCGTTGCGCGGACGCGTTGCCCGGTAGTTGGCCCACGGGAAGGGCATCTTGATTCCGGCTTCAAGGGTTCGGCGCGCAGGCGTGTAGTCGATGCGCACCCGGTCTCCCCTCCCGAGGATTCCGCCACGGCGGGGAGCCCCCTGGAGCGAGAGCTTGAAATAGGGCTTTCCCTCACCGAGGTCGTACTCGAGACCGCCGTGGACATTCAGCAATTTCAGCGACGCCCCGAAGGAGCCCTGTGTTTCTTCTCCTACCCGTCCGTATGCGCCCTCGAATCCGACGTCGAGCAGACCGAATTGCGGCGCGGCAACCCTTCCGTCCAGATCGACAAAGAGTCGATAGGTCGATTGTTCCGATCGAAAACCATAGCCGCCCATGGATCCCCATTCGAAACGGTAGTAGCGCGGTTGGCCGATCGGGAGAGGCCCGGGTGGCCGCGCAGCGGGTGACAGAGCGGCTACGGGTCTCGCCACCGGGTTGGATTCGCCCGTCGCGCGGCCAGGATGGAGAAGGCATAGAAATAGAACCAGAAGCCATGCGCGGGACACGATGTACATGGAAGGCATCTCCTGACCCTGGGGAGGTGGGCATTGAACGCCCCGTGGATGTGAGTGTCAATTGGTTTACGACGAAAGAGCGGGGCCAGATCGAGGCGCTTGCCGAAGGAGAATCACCCGGTTTCCGGGGTAGAAGTCTTCACATGCTGCCTGGCGCTTTGCTGGCTCTGATGGTATTGATCGCGACCTCCGGGTGCGCTCCGTCGATTCACCAGCGACCCCGCGTCGACGCCGTCCTCTACCCAGAGCCTTCCGCGAACGCGATCACGTTTTGGGGTCATGCATGCGCGTATATCGATGTCGGCGGGTTCGGCATCGTCACCGATCCTGTATTCATGCAGAGATGGGTCGTTGTGCGCCATCGGCTGATCCCGATCCCCCCTCGCGAGGCATACGATCAGACGCGGCTCATTCTCATTTCCCACGCTCACCACGACCATCTCGATCCCAAGACTCTCGCTCGCTTTTCCCCAAACGCGGTAATCCTCGCCCCCGTGCCGGCTGCGAAATACCTCTCGCGTCATGGAATCCGCGCCCACGTCATGAGGCCCGGATCTGAGTATCGCATTCCCGGCGGCTCGGTCATCGCCGTTGCTGCGAATCATCCGGGGGGACGAAACGCGGTGAAGCCGAGCGCCGATGGGCGAGCCGTGGGGTATGTGATCCGGACTTCCACGGTGACGATCTATTACAGCGGTGACACGAAATACTTCCCCGGCTTCGCCACGATCGGCGCGCGGTACCGGCCCGACATCGCTCTCCTCAATGTGAACCGGCATCTTCATTCTGCAGACGCGCTTCTCGCCATCGCTGATCTCGGCGCGCCCGTCGTGATCCCGGCGCACTACGGCGCTTACAGCGGCCCGAGCGTCCGCCTGGAACCGCGGTGGCGCGGCGAGCTCGTTCAGGCGATGGGCCCGACCATTGTTCCTCTCGAGGTCGGAGAGAGTATGCGTATCCCTGGCCCCGCATCGGGAGTCGCGCCCGCGTCCGTCGAGGACACATTCAAGTGCATCCTCCGCTAGGGCGCTGCGTCGGAAGGGCTGCAGGCACGGGGCGAGTGCTCGTGCTCGCCGCGGCGCTCGCCGTCGCCGCGCTGGCCATACAACCGGACCGTGTGGGCGCGCGGGTCCTCGAGCGGCTCGCGACGAGCACCGGAAAGCCCTTTGCCGCCTGCGAATCCGATGCGGATGGGATTCCGAACTTCGCCGAGATCCGAACGGGGCTGTCGCGCGGCGGACAGCCTACGAAAGAGGGCATCCACTTCTTACGCGATAAGGGATATCGCACGGTCATCAGCTTTCGATCGAACCCGTCGGAGCGCGAGGCGGTGCTAGGGTCCGGGATGGGCTATGTCGAGATTCCCATGCGCGCTGGCATCTTTGGAGCCACGCCACCCACAGAAGAGCAGGTTCGCCTCTTTCTCTCGGTCGTGAAGGACTCGAGCCGGTATCCGGTCTTCATCCACTGCCGTCGCGGCAAGGACCGAACGGGAGTGATGTCGGCGATCTACCGGATCGAAGCATGCGGCTGGACGTCGGACGAGGCGATCGAGGAGATGAGAGCCTTCGGGTTCAGTGACCATTACCGAGGGTTGATGAGGTTCGTGCAAACCTACGCGCGGGCTCGAGGCGGGAGCCAATAGCGAATCGGCGTCGGACCCCCGTAGACGCCGTCGGGCCGAGAGCATAGAGTAAACTTCGCTGTTCGGGCACGACTCACCACGGGGGACCACTGGATACGCTGCTCGGCAGAACGCTCTCCCACTACCGCATTCTCGAGCCGCTCGGCGCCGGCGGGATGGGCGAGGTGTATCGCGCCCGCGATCTCCACCTCGACCGCGACGTCGCGGTCAAGGTGCTCCTGCGCGGCGCTCTTGCGGACACGACGGCGCGAGAGCGGTTCCGCCGCGAGGCGCACGTCTTGTCCCGCCTGACGCACCCTGGCGTCGCGACCATCTTCGACTTCGACACCCAGGACGGCGTCGACTTCCTCGTCATGGAATACGTACCGGGAGGCACGCTCCAGTCGCGACTACAGCAAGGCCGGCTCGGCCTGGACGAGCTGACCCGGCTCGGAGCCGATATCGGCGATGCCCTCGAGGCCGCGCACCGCTTGGGCTTCCTGCATCGCGACCTGAAGCCCGGAAACGTCGTTCTGACGGCGGCCGGGTCGCCGAAGATTCTCGATTTCGGTTTGGCCGGCCTGCTGCACGCATCCCAGACCGCCGCCGACCTGACGCAGGCGGGCGCGGTCTTCGGCTCGCTTCCGTATATGGCGCCCGAACAATTACGCGGTGAAACGGGGGATTCACGCACCGACGTCTATGCGTTCGGCGCGATGCTCTACGAGATGGCTACCGGCCGCCGGCCCTTCGACAAGGACCGGCCCGAAGCCTTGATGTTCGAGATCCTCCACGGGGCGACGCACTCGGTGCGCTCGCTTCGCCCGGAGACCCCGGCCGAGCTCGACCGCCTGATCGATTCCTGCCTGAGCAAGGATCCCGCACACCGCCCCGGGTCCGCGGGAGACGTGAGCAAGACGCTGCGCGGTATCGGCGAGCAGCCGCGGCGCGGGGTCGAACAGGCGCCCGCGAGGGATGTCGTTCGTTCGTTGGCTGTGCTTCCGTTCGACAACGTTTCACGCGACCCTGCACAGGAGTATTTCGCGGACGGTATGACCGAGGCGCTCATCTCCGAGCTTGCGCGCCTCAAAGCGCTTCGGGTGATCTCGCGCACTTCGGCCATGAAGTACAAGGGTGCGCAGAAAGGCCTCCCGGAGATCGCGCGCGAACTGCACGTGGACGCCATCCTCGAGGGATCGGCGCTCCTCGTGGGCAAGCGGGTGCGCGTCACGGTGCAGCTTGTGTCCGCGAGGACGGACGAAACGATGTGGGCCGACCGCTACGACGGCGAAATCGAGGATGTGCTGGATCTGCAGGGCCGGGTGGCGGAAACGGTGGCGAAGGAGATCGCGGTGCAAGTGACACCGCGCGAGGCGACGCAGCTCGCAAAGCGCCGACCCGTGAACCCCGAGGCACACGTCGAGTATCTCAAGGGCCGCCACACGGCCTCCGCTGGTTCCCCCCAAGCGATCGAGCTGGCCCTGAGGCACTTCGAGCACGCCCTAAAACTCGATCCGACATACGCTCCTACGTGGGCGGGGATCGCGTACTGTCACAACGTCCGTGCCGGCCGAGGTATGGCTCCGCCAGCCGAGGCGAATGCGCAGGCCCGCGCCGCCGCTTTGAAGGCGCTGGAGCTGGACGATTCCTTCGCCGAGGCCCATTCCGCACTAGGCGCTGTTGCGGTGGACGAGAGGGATTTCCCCGGCGCGATCCGATCCTTCCAGCGCGCAGTCGAGCTGAATCCCGGATTGGCGAGCGCATACACCGGCCTCGGAGGCCTTTATTACTGCTCCGAACGTCACCAGGAGGCGCAGCAGGCGATGCTGAAGGCGCTCAGCCTCGACCCGCTCTCCATGATGATCCACACGTGTGTCGGGGACGCGTGCTACTACGCCCGCGAGTACGAGCGCTCGCTCGTCTACTACCGAAAGGCTGTCGAGCTTGATCCTCGTTTCGACGGCGCGCACACGGATCTCGCGCGCTCGCTCGAAGCCCTCGGCCGCTTCGACGAGTCCCGCCGCGAGTACGAGGAGGGCCGGCGGATGAGCGGCGGCGTTGCCGGGCCCTCGTTCGGCCTCGGGCACCTCGAGGCCAGCAGCGGAAACGAGGCTGGCGCGAGGCGTATTCTTCAAGAATTGACCGAAGCCCGGTCGCAGCGCGTCGTCTCGGCGTGGGGTATCGCCGCGCTCCACGCGAGCCTGGGTGACGTGGACGAGGCATTCCGGTGGCTCGACGTCGCAGTCGAGGAACGTGCCACGGGGCTCATGTTCCTGCGCGTCCACCCTCGTCTCGATCGGATCCGCCAGGATCCCCGCTACCTTGCCCTGGTACGGAAGGTGGGGCTCGACGCCGTCTGAGGGTGGCGAGTGAGTCATCGATTCACTCGTATGCCGCGTTTGACAATTGAGTCCAATCGTTGTCTGCGTGTCACCGGACTTTACATCTCGCATCCGCTGGACTACCGGTTTCAACCGCCCGTGCCACGATTCCTCAACGAAAGAACGTCCCCTGCCTTGACGGGAACCCGAGGCATTCATATCTTAATCGTCGTTAGGGGCGCGTGATCCTTGAAGGATTCATGGAGGAAGGCATGCAGTACGCCACGTGCCTCGCGCCCCTATTGCTTCCTCACCGTCGCGCGATTACCCAGCGCAGATCTCCGAATCACTTCTCCATTCCGCCGGGATCAATCTGCCATCTGCTAGGTTCGGTGCTCGCCTTGAGCCTCTTCGCAGGCCCCGTGACGGCCGGACTCCCAGATCTCACCCTGTCATACTTCGTCCCGCAGGCGGGGAGCTTGGCGACACCGTGCGAGGGCGTGACGGGAAACTGCACCGCAGTAGCTGCTGCTGACTTCTCTTACAGTCTTACCATCGGTGGCGGCGCGATCGGTACTTTTCGGGCGTGTCCGAATAATGATGGTAACCAGGTCCTGAGAAACAATGCACGGATCAAGGTCGTGCTCAGGGCTTCCGACGGAACCCCGATTGCCGGAGTCAATTCTGCCGATATTTGCGTTCTTATCAACGGGGGCACAGCCGCCCAGGGATTTTCCGGCGCAGGGGCGGACTCCATCATCGCGAACTCGACGTGGAACGTCGATCCCCGCTGCCCAGACGTACGATGCATTCCTGCCGACTCCCCGACGGACGCGAACGGCGTCACCTTCATTACCCTCCGCGGGTCAGTTCCCGGATCTCCCGGGGTCTCCATACGGGATCCGAATCGCAAGTGGGGTCACTTCGACTCGGACATGCCGGTGTTCGTTTTGGGATACAAGCTATTGGGCCGCTTAACCTCAACGTCGCCGAACGGTAGCTATACGCTCGGAATCAAGAACTTCGACATGGTTGGCGGGCTCGAGGCAAGCCTCGACGAGGGGGAGGTCGTCAGCGGAACCGATCTCACGGCCATCTTTCGCGATATGGCGACGTACAGCTTTTCGCGCGATTTCGATAACAACGGCATCATGAGCGCAATTGACTTGAACTTCATCCTCGCGCACATGAACCACGATTGTGACACGCCACTGAACCCATGACGGGAGGTGCGGAAGCGGTGGGTGTGCGCCGCCTTCGGATAGTGCCATGAAGCTCCGACGTCGCGCCACAACTTGGCTCTGGATGGCTGCGATCTTGACGCTCGCTCCGTCCACTGCTCGCGCCCAGTACATGTTCCTCGACTCGAACGGCGACGGTATCCATGACTCGACCGATCGGATGAATAAGAGCACTCCAACCACCATCGACATTTGGCTCGACACCGATTCAAATCGTGATGGCTCCCCCGCGACGTGCACTTTCGGGAGTGGGATACTGGACTTGAGCTCCTACGAGGTAGTTCTTCAGGCCGTCGGCGGCACGATCAATTGGGGCCCAATGTCGAATCTCATGGCGAATCTGGGTACGAACTTCGCCAGGGACGCCAGGGATACTACCGGCACCGTTTACTACCACAACGGTTGGGGCACAACGGCGGGCCCGAACATCTATCCCCCTGGGTTCTACAAGCTCGCCAGCTTGATCGCGACGGTCGCGACCGGCAGCCCGCGTGTGGACATTGTCGTGCGTCACGCGATCAACCGCGCCTCGCGTACATCGTTCGGAACGGCATGCCTGGCCAACGCGGAGCGCGATCACACGAACAAGTTCGGTTACAACTGGTTCGACGTCGATGGTCTGGGAGCACCGATCGACGCTCCTCCGTTTGTCAGGGCGCCAGGACTCGTGCTGCCGCAGGATGGAACACAAGTCGTCGTGGACGTGCTGGTATCGGATCCGGATGGCGATGCGATTAACTCGCTGACCGCCGATTTCTCAGGGCTCCCCGTGGGGCACAACGGCGTCTTCACCACGAATGGATCGAATACCACGGGGAATTTCACCTGGACGCCGACCGCGAATGACTCGGGCAACTACAGCGTGACCTTCACGGCCATGAACTTCCTCCCGGGGACTCGCACCACGGTCATCCACGTCATCGGCACTGCGGCCGGGGTGGGGGACAAGGCCCCGCCGGTCTCGGTCGAGCTAAGCCAGAACCATCCCAATCCGTTCAATCCCGCGACGTCGATCGACTTCTTCCTGCCGAAACCCGGCCGAGCGCGGCTTGCGATATATGACGTGGCCGGACGTCTGGTGCGGGAGCTTGTGAACGAAGTCGTGGATGCCGGCAAGCATTCGGAGCGCTGGCTCGGTGAAGACTCGCGAGGGAGACCCGTCCGATCCGGCGTCTACTGGTATCGACTCGAGGCAGGCGGTCTAAGCCTGGAGCGGAGGATGGTGCTCCTCAGGTAGCCGGCGTCGGCGCCTTCTCATCCGGTACATACATCGCAGAGCCCCATGTTCCGCGGCTGCGCCTGTAGCATATGATGTGTGGGCATGGCCCTAACCCTCCTCGGCACCGCCTACCTTGTTCTCGTCTTGATCGCGACCCTGTATCCGATTCCGCTCCTCTGGGGGCTCCATCTCCCGGCGTTCCTGTCGCCTCCCGCGCGCGTACTCGTCTTCGCGCTCATCGCGTTGGGCGTCGCATTCCTCTGGGCTAGCGCCTATCAGAGCAGGCGGGAGGGCCGGCCTTCCGTAGACCCCGCAGGGCGCGGAGCCTCTCACGGCCTCACTCGGTGGATGCCCTGGGTACTTCTTCCCGCCGCCGGAGGGATCTTCTGGGCCCTTCGTACGAGGACCTATTTCCTCGGCGACCAGGCGCTTTGGATCGATCGACTTCGCCACGGCACGAAGGTCGTCTACAGCGAGCCTCTTTCCGCTTTGGCGTGGCGCGGTTTCCGCGAGTTGCTGCTAGCGCTTGGGATCCCCATCGAGCCTTCCGTCCTGGCGATACTCCCGGCCCTCTGCGGCGTGCTCGCGATTCTCATTTGCCTGGGCATCGGGCGGGAACTGTCGCTCCATCATCGCGGGAAGCGGTACGCGGCCGTTCTCCTGCTTGCCGGCACGTCCCAGCTCTACTTCGGGTACATCGAGACCTACCCGATCGTGGGACTTGCGGTCCTATCATGCCTCTGGCTCGGGCTCCGCGCCTCGAATGGACGGGCTCCGATCATAGCGCCCGCGCTCGCCCTCGCGCTTGCTGTCTCCAGTCATCTGGCCGCTCTGTTGCTCGTGCCCTCGTACCTGCTCCTTGTTTTCCAGCGTCCGATGCGTTGGACCCGGCGCGTGGCGGCAATCGCGCTACCTCCGGCGCTCATCGCGGCGATGTTCTCGCTCATTGGGTTTGGCCCCCAAAACGTATTGCGACCGTTCCGTTTGATTTGGTCCGCCCTTCACGTGGCGGCCGGGCAGGTGAATCGGCCGATGGCGCTCTTTCCGCCGCTTCGGGTCGCACTCGACATGGGGAATTTGCTCCTTCTGGTTGCCCTTGTGCCCGTGATGCTCATCGTGGCGACGATCGCACTACGGAGGGGGACTGCGCATCGCATGGAGCCAGGCATCCCGTTCTCGGGCCTGGCGGCCCTCTCCGGGCTGTTGGTCGCCTGCGCCCTGTCGGTGCCCGGCGCGCCCGCCCAGGACTGGGACCTCCTTTCCGTCTGCGTGCTCCCTACGCTCGTCCTTGGAGCCGCGCTGGGGAGAGATATCCTCGACGGTGTGGCGTACGCGAACGCGCGGCGTGGGCTCGTGCTCCTTTCCGCAGGAGGGTTACTCGCTTTCGTCCTCGTGAACGCGGATCCGGCCGCGGGCGTCCGCCGCTTCGAGACGCTGATGAGCGAAACCGCGCCGCTCTCACCGCACGAGCGAGCCTACGGCAGCGAAAAGCTCGCGGATTATTACGCGAACGCAGGAGATCGGCCGAAGGCGCTTTTGTACGCACAGCGTGCCCTTGCCGCCGACTCTGCGAATGCTCGGTACTGGGGCAAGGTAGGGCAGGCTCTCTACCAGCTGAGGGAATACCGGGGTGCCATCCACTATTTCGAGGAGGCGGCGAGACGTGGTGACTTGCGCGGGCCCGCCTTTTTCTACATTGCCTCATGCCACATCCAGATGGGGGAACCGGACCGCGCAATCCCGTTCCTCTGGGAGGCGGCTCGGGCACAGCCCGACGAGCGACGATACTGGGCGGGTCTCGGCTTTGCCCTGATTTCCTCCGGGGATATGGAGCTTGGGCGCGCCATCTGGCAGAAGGTCCTAATCCGATGGCCGAACGATCGCGAGACCCGCGAATCGTACCGCATGGTCTTCGGGACCGATCCGTAAGCTACGTATCCGCAGCAGCTTAACAAATGCCCACTACTTCAGGCGGGGACCTGTTTGGGCGCGCACGGGGCTCAAGTGACTGCCGCCCCGCGCCGATAAACCCCTAGGCGGTAAGCCCCCTACCCGGAGAGGAAATACCATGAACCAAGACGCGCAGTTTTGGATCGAGACCCTCGCGCTTTGGCAGCCGGTGACGAGTGCATTTCTCTTTGCCTGGGGGGCCGGCGATCCTTTCTGGCTTCTCGCGATGAAGCGGCTCTTCCTGCTCATGCCGCTTGGCGCGGTAGTCCTGGGCTACTGGACCAGCGTCCTCAGCCTGCCGACGATTGTCGTTCGCGCGAAGCGCCGTACCTTCATTAGTCTCGTGCTCGTCACCTGGTGGGATCTGGCTCGGGCCATCTTCACGTTCTGGGGGGGAGTGTTCCGCTTCCTGCTGCGGCTCGTGATCTCCCTTCTGGGCGCGTGCCAGATGATCCTTGTCGGCGTCTGGGCGGTCATCCAGGAGCTCATCGCGTTGCCCCTACGCATGATTCGCAGCGTGGGCAGCAATGTGCTCCAGCCGGGCATTCCCTGGATCGCGGTGGGGATGACCTTATTCTGGTGCGTGTTCGAAGCGATAATCTTTACCTACGTGATGACGTCCCTCGTCATCGATACGCTCTCGAACCTCGCGGGAACAGAGCTGACGGAGACCGCGGTGCGGATCCCGCTCTTCTTCTTCATGCTGTTCATTGTGCTCGGCAGCTACGCGGTGCTTTCCACGTGGGCCGCGGCGTTGAAAAGCCGTGACTGGGCCACGATCGTCAAGATCGGCGTCATGGAATTGGTGGCGATGTTCGTCGAGGTGGTCTTCCTGTACCGCGAGTTCGTCGATGCCCTGGTGCCTTGGTTCGCGCAGCACGCCTCCGGGAACTTCGACCTCGGTATTGTCGGCACGCTCGTGATCGCGGGGGTTACCTGGCTCGGCATACGCAGTCTGACCTGGTTCCTGTTCGCTTCCTCGGGGACCCCTACGGTGATGGCGATCATTCAGCGTCAGGGGGTCGGCAACCGGGACGCCGCAGGCGAGGCTCAGCCCGGGTTCAAGTTCTTTTCCGACAACTTCGCCGGCCAGCTCCGGAACGAGTTCCAGTGGGTCGGCGCCGAGGGTGAGCGTCTCCTCGAATCCTTCCTCGTGCCTCCGATGCAAGTCGTCGCGGCCGCACTCAACTTCGTGACCCTACTGGTCTCGAACCGGCACTTCATCGACCTGCCCCTTCAGAAGGTAGAGGACTTCAAGGACGCGCGACTGTTGGTCGCGGAGCTGAACAACGCCCGCGTCAGGAAGGCGGCCTGACATGCGGATCCTTTCCCTTGCGGTTCTCATCGCAACGCTTCTCGCGCCGGCGCGCCCCGCGGCCGCGGTACCGGTTGCCCCCCATGGTTCGGATCATCCCTTGGCCAAGCCCGGTCGCCTCGTTGTCTTCATCGGCGTTGATATCAGCGGCTCCTTCATGGACGGCGTGTATTTTGACGATTCGATCGAGTTCCTCGCCCGCTACATCCACGCGCACCTGAACGGGCTCGGCGGCATGGAGATCCCGAATGCCATGTTCGTCGGATCGATCGGAGGTGCGAAGGTGGGCGAAGCGAAGACGCTCTTCCCGATCCAGACGTTTCAGGATCGCACGGTCGAGGAAATCGAGGTGCAGCTCAGGGTCATTTTCCCGAGGAAGAAGGAGAATCCATTTACCGACTTCAACGCCTACTTCGCGCAGGTGGCCGAGATGGTGGACTCGAAGAAACTGATCTTGAAGCCCATTTCGATCGTGCTGCTCACCGACGGTAAGCCCGACGTGGGCGGTACGAGGGCGGATAAGTTCCGAGCCATCCGGCTCAAACCTCTCGAAAACCTATCCCGTAACATCACCCTGCGCGTGCTCTACACGGACGCGATCACCGCAAAGGGTTGGCGGAATAAAGTGCCACGCAAGCG
>DASXTQ010000112.1:0-3340 GCA_036505295.1 Candidatus Eiseniibacteriota bacterium | reverse complement strand
CGCGAGGGCGGAAGGGCCTCATCCCTCTGGGTGGCGCTTGGCAGGTAGAGCCCGCGCGACACCCGCTCCGCCGCCCCGTGCGGGTGCGTATCGTCGCGCCCGCGGGCGCATCCCTGGATGGGGTCGGCCTCTATCGATTCGTTTCGGGCGCCTGGCAATGGGTCGGCGCCGATCACGATCCGGCCACGCACGCGGTGATCGGTGATTCATGGGCGCTGGGACGCTTCGCGCTCTTCCGCGATGATGTCGCGCCGCGGGCTGCGCTGCTCAAGCCATCCGCGCCGCCGGTTCGCCGCGGCCCTTACAGCCGCTGGGCCGTCGAAGCGTCCGTGGTCGAGGAGGGGAGCGGTGTCGACGCGCGAGCTTCGTGGATCGAGGTGGACGGTGTGCGCGTGCCCACCGAATGGGATCCTGAGGCGGGTCGTTTGCGGTGGCGACCGGCGAAGCCTCCGGGCCGCGGGGCACACGCCGTGCTCATTGTCGCTGCGGACCACGCCGGGAATACGGCCCGCAAGAAGGGGCGATTTCGCCTGAGGCCCTGAGTATGGTTCTTACAAGGTCGACATCGCTGGTCGGGATGATCACGCTCCTTGCGCTGAGCGGGTGCGGCAAACGTACTACGTCTGACTCCCGGAACGGCACGATGGCCGCCGACTCCATGGCCGCCCATGGACCCGGTGCACCTCAGATCGACAGCACCATCGTGGCGCTCGGGAACGAGCCGTTCTGGAATGTTCGCGTCACCGCGCGTGAAATCCTCTACATCGATCCCGAGCACATGGACGGCTACAGGTTCCCGCCGGTAGCCGCGGTCGAGGAGGGTGATGCGCACGTCTATCGCACACGGCGCGACATTCCTGCCGGCGAGCCGGGCCCGCGCACCCTGGAGTTGCGTATCCGGCAGGGAACATGCAGCGACGGCATGTCCGACCGGCGGTACTCGATGATCGCGGTGCTCACGATCGGCGCCGAGTCGCGCACCGGGTGCGCGTACTATCGGCCCGACACCCAGCCGCCTCCCTGAGTGGTCTGGATCCTCCCCTTCCACAAGGTGGGGAGACGCAGTAGTATCCCGCCCCATGGAAGACGGGATACCTCGCCCGGCGCGAACGGGGCTCGGAACAATTCTCCTTGCGGCTAGCATCGCGCTCGCGGGCTGGTTCATCGGCAGCGGGGTTCGCGAGATCCGCACGGCGGATCAGTTCGTCACCGTGAAGGGAGTGGCGGAGCGGGAGGCGAAGGCCGACCTGGCGCTCTGGCCCATCCAGCTCGCGGTGCCCGATGCCGACCTCACGGTGGCGCAGAGTCGCATCAACCAGAACGTCTCGAAGGTGATGGGGTTCCTTCGCACGAACGGAATCGATTCCTCCGACGTCGAGCTGCAGGGATTACGGGTCACCGACACGTACGCGAATCCCTACAACCCCGGCGGACGGCAGGGGCCGCGCTTCGTCATCCAGCAAACAGTGATGGTCCGATCCGAGAGGCCCGAAGTTGTCCGCGCCACGAGCCAAAAGGTCGGGGATCTGGTGAATGCCGGCGTCGTCCTCTCCTCCGGCCCGGAGTGGGGACCGGGCGGGCCGTCGTACCTCTTCCGGAGGCTGAACGATCTCAAGCCGAGCATGATCGCCGAGGCGACTGCCGAAGCCCGAAAGGCTGCCGAGCAGTTCGCGAAGGACTCGAAGAGCCGCCTCGGGGGAATACACAGCGCGAACCAGGGAGTCTTCGTGATCCTGCCGCGTGATGCGGCCGGGAGCGAGGGGGGTCCCGGAATGAGCGAGCAGTCTCAAATCTACAAAACCGTGCGGGTCGTCACGACGGTGGAGTATCTCCTACTTCATTGACGGTGGGCGGCCGCAGCGAGGGCGACCCAGCGCCTATTCTTTCCTAAAGAACCCCCGTCGATCCGGCCGATCTTTCGGAGGCAGCCCATTCACTCTGCCCAGCGGGGGACCCATGGCGAACACCATCACCACCCAGCCCGAGCCGGTCGGTTCCGGCGAAGCACACCCGAGCATCCTTCGACGGGGGCTCCACGCGATCCTCGGCCTGCTCGCGTTGGGGGCGGTCTCCCTCGCGATTTGGCCCTCCCTCCTCGAGTACATTCCGGGCGCCGAGATCGAAAGTTTTGGGGGGGCGCAGCAATTCCGCATCATGGCCGGGGTCGCATTCGCGACGTTGATGCTGGTCCGGTTCCTCATCCGTCCCCCGAGGGAGGCCTCTCGCAGAAGCATCGTCTGGGGACAATTCGCGAGCCAAGTTGGGGGCACGCTGACGAGCGAGCGGCGCAAGCTCGGACCCATGGGCTGGGAAGGCGGTACGACCGTACGCTGGACCGCGGGAGGCATCGAAGCGAATCTCTGCTCGTCAACCGACACGAGCGGGAATGGTCACACCCAATTCGCCGCCGACATTCGGATGAATCGCGGGTTCCAATTCCAGGTTGTTCACCAATCGCTGATCACCAAGGCTCTGTTTTCCCAGCAGCTTTGGGAATTCGCGCTCTCGAACATGAAGACCCAGGCAAAGGTCCCGCCCGGCGCTCCTGACCCCACGGAGCGAATGGCGTTCTTGGCCGAAAAGGAAATCCTGATTGGGGACGCGCGATTCGATGCCGCGTTTCTTCTGAAGAGCGACGGCCCGGATCGCGCCCGTGAGTTTTTTGGGGACGCGGGGGTCGCCTATGCTCTACACGAGCTCAACGGGATCAACAAAGGCTGGCAGATGAGCCTCATGAACACCGATTCCTCCGGCACGCATCGACTCTCGCTCGCGATTCCGGGGATCGTGGTGGATCCGCAGACGCTCAAGGCGGGCCGTAGGCTGGTCGAAGCCTCGATCCGCTGTTGCGCGGATCGCGGCATGCTCGCACCGGGGAAGACCCAGGCCGCCTAGCCGCAAGGAGCGGCTCTCCTAGACTAGACGCCGCGCCTGCGCGCTCCCGCCACGAGAAGCAGCGCTCCTCCAACGAGCGCTGTAATCGCGAGCGCCGGTGGAATGTGAATGTGTTCCTTCTCCTTCACCGTGATGTCGATCGGCCCGATCTCCGTGGTGTCCTTGTCCTTTGTATAGGTCACGCCCCCGAAGACCAATCCGACGATACCAAGAACGATCAGCAAGAATCCTAGGATCGTCATGCCGTTCATGGTTGCCTCCAGAGCTTGGGCAGTGCACATTTGCGCCTGCGAACGGTTTCCATTTCCTCGACAGGCAAGAATCGAACCCGGCGGAGCCATGGACCCCGAACCGCGCCAAGTCCTCAAATGTGACCGTCGAATGGAGTTGCCTGCCAGGTCTCCTCCAGGTATCTTCCCCATTGTACCGCCCCGGCCACGGGTGC
>DASXTQ010000111.1:0-3555 GCA_036505295.1 Candidatus Eiseniibacteriota bacterium | reverse complement strand
CTCGCGTCTTTCCTCAAGGATCCGTCCTCGGGAAACGACGCGCCCACGAACGAGCCCTCGATGTGGACGAGGCATAAGTACCTCGGCTACCGGTGGGGAATGGCGATCGATTTGAACGCGTGCATCGGCTGCTCCGCGTGCATGATCGCTTGCCAGGCCGAGAACAACGTGCCGGTCGTAGGGAAGTCGATCGTGCTCCGGGGTCGCGAGATGGCGTGGCTCCGGATCGATCGGTATTACTCCGGGGACGCCGAGGCCCCAGAGACCGTTTATCAGCCGATGCTCTGCCAGCACTGCGAGAACGCGCCTTGCGAGACGGTCTGCCCGGTGCTCGCGACGGTCCACAACTCGGAGGGTCTCAACCTACAGATCTACAACCGCTGCGTCGGGACCCGATACTGCTCGAACAACTGCCCGTACAAGGTCCGGCGCTTCAACTGGTTCGATTACTCGAGCGTGCGGGAGAAATCGCTGCGGCTCGTCCTCAACCCGGACGTGACGGTGCGGTCCAAGGGCGTCATGGAGAAGTGCACGTTCTGCATCCAGCGCATCCGCGACGGTAAGGAACACGCGAAGGCGCTCGGCGTCCCCGTTCAAGATGGCGACATCGAGACCGCGTGCATGCAGTCCTGCCCGACGCAGGCGATCACGTTCGGTGACATCAACAACCCGAAGAGCCGCGTGTCGGAGCTGATCAAACGTCCCCGCGGGTACCACGTGCTGGCGGAGCTGAACACCCTGCCGGTGGTGACCTACGAGGTCAAGGTGAGGAACCGAGAGGAGACCGGCGCATGAGCGACGTCGCCCTGTCTCCGGCGGTCCCGGCCGAGCCGCTGATCGACCCGCGGAAGTCCTTTGCGGACGTGAATCAGGATGTTTCCGCGCCGCTGGAGCGGAAGCCCGGCATGCTGTGGAAGGTTTGCTTCGGAATCACGGCCCTCCTGACCCTGCAATTCTTCATGGAAATCGGGTACCAGATGTACAAGGGCATCGGGATCTGGGGGCTGAACCATCCCGTTGGGTGGGCCGTCGATATCACGAGCTTCGTGTTCTGGATCGGCATCGGACACGCCGGAACGCTCATCTCGGCGATCCTCCACCTGTTCCGCCAGCGCTGGCGCACCGCGATCAACCGTTCGGCCGAGGCGATGACGATCTTCGCGGTCATGACCGCGGGGCTCTTCCCGCTGATCCATCTCGGCCGAACCTGGTTCGCCTACTGGCTCGTGCCGTACCCGAACTGGCGGTTCCTCTGGGTGAACTTCCGGTCCCCGCTCATTTGGGACGTCTTCGCGGTCACGACGTATCTCACGATCTCGATCTGCTTCTGGTACACAGGGCTGATCCCCGATTTCGCCTCGCTGCGGGACCGCTCCACCGGCTGGCGCCGCGCGATCTACGGCGTGCTCTCGCTCGGTTGGCGCGGATCCGAGCGGCATTGGCAGCACTACGAGCGGGCATACATGATGCTCGCGGGGCTGTCGACGCCGCTCGTGCTTTCCGTGCACAGCGTGGTCTCCTTCGATTTCGCGACGTCTCTCCTGCCCGGATGGCATACGACGATCTTCCCGCCGTACTTCGTCGCCGGCGCGATTTTCTCCGGATTCGCGATGGTCGTGACCCTGCTCGTCATCCTCCGCAAAGTCTTCCACATGGAGGAGTACGTCACGCTTCAGCATCTCGAGAACATGAACAAGATCATCCTCGTGACGGGGATGATGGTCGGGTATGCCTACGCGACAGAGTTCTTCGTCGCGTTGTACAGCGGGAATCCCTTCGAGCGGTTCACGTTCTTGAACCGCGCGCGCGGGCCGTTCGCGTGGTCGTATTGGATCATGGTTACGTGCAACGTCGTCGTTCCCCAGATTTTCTGGTTCAAGAAGCTCCGCCGGAGCCTCCCCGTGATGTTCGTGGTATCCATCCTCGTCAACGTGGGGATGTGGTTCGAGCGCTTCACGATCATCGTGACATCGCTCCATCGGGACTTCCTCCCGCCGAATTGGTCCTACTACAAGCCGACGATCTTCGATTACTCCGTGATCGTGGGATCGTTCGGGTTCTTCTTCATGTGGTTCCTGCTCTTCTGCCGCTTCTTCCCCGCCATCTCGATGGCCGAGGTAAAGAGCGTGCTCTGGAGCGCGAAGAAGTCGGCGGCGCGGGAAGCGCCGCGAGCCCAGGAGCCGGCGCATGTTTCTTGACCGGTTCCGGAAGCAGCCTCCTGCACGGGCGGTGCTGGCCCTTTACGACGACCCCGATCGCCTGCTGAACGCCGCGGCGCTCGCAAAGGAGCATGGGCTCGAGGGGATCGACGCGTTCACGCCCTACCCGGTGCACGGTTTGAGCGAGGCGCTCGGCATCAAGAAGTCGTGGGTGCCCTATGTGACCCTGGTCATGGGATTGAGCGGGGCAGCGCTCGGGCTCACGTTCGAGATCTGGACCTCCGCGTTCGATTGGCCGATCAACGTCGGCGGAAAGCCGTACGTTTCGCTGCCGGCTTTCATCCCGGTCATGTTCGAATGCGGGGTGCTCCTCGGGGGGACGATGACCCTGGCGGCCCTCATCCTCGCGTGCGGTCTCCCGAATCTGAAGTCGCCGATCCTCGACCGCAATTTCACCAATGACCGCTTCGGGCTCTATGTTCCCGAGTACGGGCCCGGTTGGAACGAAGAGCGGATTCTCAGGATCCTGAACAGGACCGGAGCGGTGGACGTGAAGGTGATCCGTGTCTAGCGCGACCGCGCGATGGACCCTTCTCTCGCCGGCCCTCGTGGTCACGGTGCTCCTTGCGGGCTGCTCGCACAGGAAGACCACCCCTGCGTTGGAGTACATGCCGAATATGGCCTATTCGCCGGCGGTCAAGGCACAGAACGAGGACCCTTTGCATCCCGGCCTGTCGGCCATGCGACCTCCGGTGCCGGGGACGGTGCCGCGCGGGTTCACGCCCTACCGCTACGCGGTCGGGGATAGCCTCGCCGCGCAGCGTGACCTGGTAAACCCGCTCCCGCGCACCGCGGACGTGCTCGGGCGAGGGGAGCGGGTCTTCATGACGTACTGCGTCGTGTGCCACGGGCCCAAAGGGGACGGGCACGGCTACATCGTGCCCAAGTTTCCCATGCCCCCGTCCCTTCTCTCCGAGGAGGTGTCCCATTGGGCCGACGGCCGGATCTACCATTTGATCACGCGCGGCGAGGACCTCATGCCGAGCTACGCGTCGCAAATCCTGCCGGAGGATCGCTGGGCCGTGATCCATTACGTCCGCGCCCTGGAGCGTGCGGCGAACCCGCTTCCGCAAGATCTGGCGGTGGCCGGGCTGAGTCCCGACACGACGGCCGCCGGTGGAGCGAAGGCACCGGCCGGCTCCGCCGGGGCCGGGAAGATGAAGGCGCCCGTGGGAGGGAAGCCGTGAGCGCGGACGCGTTGGCCCACGCGGCTCAGCATCCGGAGGAGAAGGCGCGCGTCGCCCCCGTCGCGGCTTCCATGGGCGTGCGCGCTCTGTTCGGTCTCATGATCGCGATGGGCGTCGTCACCTTCATCCTCGAGGTGAACAGCGACCCG
>DASXTQ010000110.1:0-40487 GCA_036505295.1 Candidatus Eiseniibacteriota bacterium | reverse complement strand
CTTCTGGATTTCCTCAGCGGTGGCTTTGGCGGACTCGCGGCTGCGGAAGAAGTTGATCGCGACGTCGGCGCCCATATCGGCGAGCGCCAGGGCCGTGGCACGGCCGATCCCGCGAGTCCCTCCGGTGACGAGCGCGGACTTTCCCTTCAGCTCACCCATGCTCCCTCCGTGTAAGTCATTGAATGGGCGGGAATTCTCCGGGGGAACCGGCGGGGTTGTCAACCGCTAAGTGGGGGGTGCTACTTACGTGATGCCGTGCACTTGGCGGGCGACGAGGGTGAGGCCGCCCTTGCCGCGCCAGCCTTCCACGGCCGCGATCAACCGCACCGGGGTGCCGCCGTTGGGTCGGGGGAGGGAGGCCAGGTTCAGGGGGAAACTCTGTCCCGTGCCCTTGAGCGTGAAGGTCGAGGCCCCGGCCGAGGTCGTCGCGATCGTTCCCTCGGCCTCGAAGAGGACGTCGATCAAGGTCAGATCATGGAGGCGGTTCTCCGCGAGGCGCCGGATCACGTCGCGGAGCGGAACAATCTGTTGTTTCGTGTACCGTACTTCGACCGCGTCGCTCGTAACGCGCGCCTCGCCTCCATCCGAGCCGGCGCGCGCCATTTGTCGGATTGTTGTTCGACAGTGGGAGCACGAGGTGCAGCCCCGAAGCGCGAGGTAAACGCGCGCGAAAGGGGTCGGGGCTTCGGGGGCGCGGGGGCCAGCCGCGGAGATGTGCGCGGTCAAGACGATCGCCGCGATGGCGCCGATGCAAATGGAATGGCCTAGACGAACACGGATCATCGGGACCTCCCGCTAGAACATGAACGCTGCGCCGAGATTCACGCGATTGAGCTTCCGGTCGGCGCCGTCCTTCCAATGCTCCAAATCGGCCTTGAAGGCGACCTTCTCGATCGGATAGTAGGAAACGCCGGCGGTCGAGACAGCACGCTCGGCTGCTGGGTTGCGGATGAATCCCGTCGGTATCTCCTCGTTCGTATCGAAATCCTCATGGCGGCCGAAGAGGACAAGCGACCTGCTCCCCCCCGTGCGGTCCCGGCGAAGGACGTCGTATGCCGCCTCGAAATAGAATCCCTGCATCACGGAACCGACGGTTTCCCCGACATAGGCGCTCACGCTGTCCGCTCCGTCCAGCGCGAGCCGCGCATAGGAGCCGCGAAGATCGAATCCGGCGCGACGATACCGCCCGTCAGCCCCCAGAAGGGTCACGGTTACCTTCCCGAGCCCCGGGGTCCGCTGGTCGGCGCCGCCGTAGTAGGCCGAGCCCGCCAACGTGAGCCCGCGGGCTGGTGCGACCTCGACGCGGCCGACGCCGGCGAGATCGTCCGCCTTGGATTCGGATCCCTTGGAGCTCACGTCGTGGAGTCCTCCGAGGGAGGTGATCTTCGTGGCGTCCAGGCCCGCCGTGACGTACGCGCGGTAGCTCGCTTTCCCCCTCCATGCCTGCCCCGCGAATCCGGCACCGTTCTCCTGCCATGTCGTCGGGACGATGAAGCGCTCCACGTAGGGACGCTCGACGCTGTAGTAGAGAGGGGGCTCATGGAATTCGTTCAGAGGCCCTACCGGCATGAGGAGGCTTCCGACTCGGAGGGCGAGGGTGGGGGAAAGGTCGTACTCGATGTAGGCTTCTTCCAGCTCGAGTTCCCGGGCGGCATGCTCGTAGTCGATTTCCGCTGCCACGCGCACTTTGTCCGAAAACTCATACTCCCAGCCGAGAACGAAGCGATGGAAATCGAGCACATTCCCACCACCCGGCGACATGGTGTCGATGTTGGGGTTGTTGTAGTGCATCTCCCCGTAGCCGTGGAACTGGACCCGGCCCGTTTCGCCTTCCTCTGCGCCTCGGGCCGGCGTCGTGCGCCCCGCCAGCCCCGCGACAAGAACCGCAATCGCCACCCCCCGCACCATCCCGAGTTTGAGACCGCTCACCGATTCCCCTTCCTCGCCGTGCCCCAACCCTCGGGCCCCGGGCGCTCATGTCGCAATTCACTTCTGAGATAAAGGTTCAATAATGATCAGGTTAGCACGCATAGAATCGGGTGTGATGAGAGCAATTTCAATAGCAAAGATGAGAGGAGAAGGGTCGGCCTCCGCTCGACGGCGCTTGCCTCCGCACCTGATCCCGTGATACCGCTTCCCGAATGAATTTCGGGAAGGTTGCCTTCGGCACACTTCTCCTCGTTGCCGGCGCGCTCCTTCTCGCGATCCGGCTGGGGTTTGTCCCTCCCGACACGCCCGGCTTTCTTCTTCGATTCTGGCCCGTCCTCCTCATCGCATTCGGCCTCGCGTTCCTGGCGGGTGCGCTCAAGAACCCGTTCCTGGGCTGTCTATCCTCGATCTTGATCGTGGGGGGCGTCGCGGTCGGCGTCTTTTGGATGATCCAGCGCCACCACGAAGCCAAGGCCTCTCGGGACGTGGCTTCGATCGATCTGGGAAGGGCAAAGGTGGGATCGCTCACCGTGCGCGTCCGCACGTTCGCGGGGGGGTTCGACCTCGCGGGGGCGCCGGCCAAATCGCGCACGCTCTCAGTCGCTGTACGGAACAGCGCCGGAGATTCCGCGAGCGGGTACCGATTCTTCGCTTCAGGAAAAACGGGTGCGCTCGAGTGGCCGCGGCGGCTGGACGGCCTTGGCTTAGCACCCCCAGGCGCGGGGGTGGACGTCCAGGTCCCGGAGGCGCTGCCTCTGTTGTTGGATTGGCGCGGGCGATTCGCGTCGATGAGCGCGGATCTCACCCGCCTCATGCCGGTGCGATGTCGGTTCGATGCGGTGTGCTCGTCGCTCCACCTCGAGCTTGGAGACTCGGGACGGCCGGATCAGATCCACATCGGGGGGGCCCTCTCGACCGCCCGCATCCGGGTCGCACAAGATGTGCCGGTACAGCTCATCGTTCGATCCCCGCTCACCGTGCGAACCCTTCCGCCGGATTTCGTGAAGCAGACGCAGGGTCGGGGCAAAGGGCTGGTGTACACCGCTCGAGGGCGCGGGCGGTTGGTGAGGATTTTCGCGGAGGGGCATCTTCTTCACCTCAAGATCGAGCGTATCCCTGGGAAGGAGACCCTGCATGGGAGCCGGTAGGCACAGTCTCGCGTTTCCACTCATTCTGATCGCGGTCGGGGTCATGCTGCTTCTGAGAGAGTTTGGATATTTGCACGGGAATATCCTGCGCTATTGGCCGGTGCTCTTGATCGTCTGGGGTCTCGGGATGATCTGGGCAGCGAGGAAGGGGTAACCCGGGGGGAACTCCCACCCAGATTGCGGGGTTGACAGGTCTAGCCTCCCGCGCGGAAAATCGTCAAGATTCGGTGCGGGTTGCCGAGGCTTAAAACAATGCTAAAGACGACCTTCCATTGAGACGGTTCCCGCCGTTCCTCAGAGCGGCGCTGGCCCTCTATCTACTAGGCACCGTCTGTCTCGCCGAGGTGCACCAGCACCACGGCGTGCTCCAAAACCACGATTGCGCTCTCTGTACGATTGCCCATTCGCCGGCCACGGTTGTTCCGGCCGGGCCTCACGACGCGGCTCCAACCGCCGTGGAATACCTCCTCCCGACCCCGGACGATCGCGGCTGGGACTCCGAATCCAGAAGCACCCTACGCAGTCGCGCTCCACCCCTCGCCTAACCCCTCCATAGCTCCGCGCTCACGCCTGTGCGCAACGCGCGCACCTGACACAGACACGTTCTCGACATCGCACAAGCGCCGATAGGCGCAGGGGTGGCTCTGCACCACGACGTAATCGCCTTTCATCGGGCGGCTGCGGTCGCGGCCAGGGAGAGAAATTCCACATGCGTCAAGGGAGGCCATGCCTTCATGTTTCGTCGATGGGTGATGACAATCGCGTTGCTCGTGATTTCTTCCGCGCCCGCGTTCGCGGGGGTGGTGAATCCAGATATTTCCATGGTCGGCCAGCCGTTCATCCGCTGGACAGATGATCAGACCGACCCGGCTCATAAGCGCCCGACGCTCAACCTTGGAGAGGTGGAAGGAGTATTCGACGCGTATCTCAACCCGTACGCCCACGGGACGTTCATTCTCTCGATCGCGGACGGGGGCGTCGAGGTGGAAGAAGGTTACTTTCAGCTTCTACGCGGGCTGCCGGCCGGGCTCGCCGTCAAGGGCGGGAAGTATCGATTGGGGTTCGGCAAGTTGAACCCCCAGCATCCACACGCGGTACCGTTCGCCGAGCCCTTTCGTGTGCTTCGTTATCTCCCCGGAGATGAATCGTTCAACGAGACAGCGGTTCAGCTTTCAGAGCGGATCCCGGTGCCCGGCGATTTCTCCCTCACCGCATCCGCCGACTGGCTCCAGGGGGACACGTTCCGGATCGAGCGGGTGTCGAGCGGTGATCCGTCGGACCCGCTCGAAACGAACCCCGAAGCAGACCGTGCGGCGGAGCCTCGCCCCGGGATCCTGGGAAGACTCGCGGGGTTCGGAGGGATCGGTGATCGCTCGGGGTACGAGCTGGGGGTATCGGGAACAGAAGGCACGAACAACGTCGCGGCGGGCGCACGAACGCGGGTTGTCGGTGCCGATGCCAAGCTCAAGTTGTGGACCGGACCTTTCTCCTACTTGGTCCTGCAAGGGGAGGCCCTCCACCTGAAGCGCCAGGATGCGGGCTGGGATCCTGCCGCGCTGTCGTACACGAGAACCGAGGTCGAGCCTACAGGTGGCTACGCGTACGCAGACTACAATTTCAAGATCCGGTATAACTTCGGCGCCGGATTCGAGCGGTTTCAGGATCCGACTCCGGACAAGACCTGGAATACGGCGTACAAGGTGTTCGCTGGGTACTCCCTGCTGGAAGAAACGACAGCGTTCCGTATCGATTGGGATCATTTCTCCCCGGGCACGCCCACCGGCTTTTCGGAGCCGCCCGCGGTAAACACGGTAACCATGCGCGTGATTTTCTCGATGGGACCGCACAAGGCCCATCAGTTCTAGGAGGAAGCATGTTCCGAAAACTCCTGTCAATGGTCGCACTTCTCAGTGTATTTGTATTGCCTGGACAGGCCATGGCCAAGATCCGGGTCGCCGCATCGATCAACGACCTGGCCTCTATCGCGAGCAGCGTGGGCGGCGATGAGGTTGAGGTATTTTCCATCGCCCGCTCCGTCAACGACACGCATCACATCGAGGTTCTGCCCTCCTACATGGTGAAAGTCTCCCGCGCCAGGGTATACCTCAAGGTCGGATTGGGTCTCGACCAGTGGGCGGACGGGATCATCGACGGCTCACGCAACGCGCACATCGTCGTCGTCGATTGCTCCAAGGACGTCCCCGTCCTTGAGAAACCCACGCAGCAGGTCAACGCGTCGATGGGCGATGTCCACCCGTACGGCAATCCCCATTACTGGCCCGATCCACGTAACGGCGCCATCGTGGCGAAGACGATCGCGGAGGCGTTCGCTTCGATCGACCCGAAGAATGCCTCGGAATACCGGGCGCGCGCGGAGAAGTTCGGCAAGGAGGCGGAAGACGCGTGGTCCCGAGGCAAGGCCGTCGCGGCGGGAATGCCGGTGAGGGTGGTGGTCACCTACCACCGGTCGTGGACCTACTTTGCCAACGCATTTGGCTTCGAGGTGGCGGCCGAGGCCGAGCCGGTCCCCGGCATTCCCCCCACGGGGAAGCATCTCGCGGACGTCGTGAAGATCGTCAAGGAACGACACGTCCCGGTTTTCCTTCAGGAGCCGTGGTTCTCGAGCGACGCTGGGCGCTTCCTGGCCCGTGAGGGCGGGCTTCGCGTGGTCGTCGCGTCCCCCTCCTGCGATACTACCGCGCCCGGGAGCTATTTGAGCCACATCACCGAGCTGATTGGCGAGGTCGGCGGGGGGAAACCATGAGGGACGCATGGTGACCGAGGCCCTTGCGCTACCGTTTTTCCGGACGGCGGTAGCGGTTGCCCTGGTGCTGGCCGGAATCCACGCCTATCTGGGTTTCCACATCGTGCGGCGCGGGGTTCTATTCGTGGACCTCGCGCTCGCACAAATGGCGGCCCTCGGCGTTGCGCTGGCAGTCATGCTGAACTTCGAGCACGACCCGGTCGCTTCGTACCTCCTCGCGCTCGGCATGACGTTTGTGGGCGCGGCGGTATTCGCCTGGCTCCGAGGCCGCTCGCGGAACGTGCCGCTTGAGGCCTATATCGGCATTGTTTTCGCGACCGCGCAGGCGCTCGTGTTCCTCGTGCTCGAGAAGAGTCCCGCCGGCCCGGAGCATCTGAAAGAGACACTCGTGGGGTCGATCTTCACGGTCGATCCGAAACACGTGCTGCGCGTAGCAGTGCTGTATTCGGTCATCGGAATCATCCACTTTGCATTGCGAAAGCCGTTCTTCGAGATCACCAATGATCCTCAGGGCGCCCAGGCTCGGGGGCGCCGGCTCTTCCTGTGGGATCTGCTCTTCTACGCGACGTTCGGTTTCGTCGTGACCTCGTCCGTCCAAATGGCGGGAGTGCTCCTGGTATTCGGTTTTCTGGTGATCCCCGCGGTGGCCGGACTGATGGCCACGGCGAGGCCGGGCCGGGCACTGGCGGTCGGCTGGATCTTCGGCTTCGTCGCGAGCGTTCTGGGCCTGCTCGGCTCGGTCCAGTTCGACATGCCTGCGGCACCGAGCATCCTGGTCACTCTCACGGGTTTGCTCGTGGTCATGGGCGCCGTCCTGGGGCTCCGGCAGCTGGGGCGGAGCGCACAAAGGAACAACTCCTCCGCGGGCGGGGGCAGCTTCAAGTAACATTATCCTTTGATCATGCGCAATCGGGAGTTCTTGGCTTTGCTCCTCGCCTTCACGGGCGCCGTTCGGTGCTCCGGTCATCCGGACCGCGCGCGGACGGACGCGCCCGGTGGCCAAACCGAACATAGGAGGGATCTCGTGCCGCGAGAAGACATCGCGAACGTGCTGCGGAGCCGAACCCCGGCGCTGATGGCGATCGAGGGTGTCGCGGGAACGGGGGAAGGACGGGAGGGCGCGGATACCGTCCTGGTCGTATTCGTGGTTCGGAAGACCCCGGAGCTGACCGCGCGCATCCCTTCGGAGCTCGACGGCTGGCGTGTCGTGATCCGTGAGGTGGGAAAGGTCACGGCCCCGCCTCCTTAGACGAAACCCGGCGGGCCGTGCTACCGTACGGGAGGTAGGCTCTCTGGCGCCCCCCCGAGGAGATCTCGCATGTTCCGACGAGTCGCAATCTGGATCGCGGCCCTGGCCTTCATCTCATTGGCGATCGGGGTCATTTGGACCATCCGGCTCGCTCCCCCCTCCCCCGCGCCATGGTGGTGGGGGAAGAACCCGGATCTCCACGTCGAAGTCTGGGAACCCGGGAAGGACATGGCCACGGTCGCGATGACGATGCCGAAGAAGACGATCGACACGATGTTCGCCCTGGGCCTTCCCGCAGAAATCAGTGCTGGCGGCCACAAGATCCGCCTGAACGCAGTTCGATCCCAGATCGAACACCTTCCGCGCAGGGAGAAGCTCAAGATTCAGGAGGGAGACGCAACCGTCTACCTATGGCTTGATGTGAAGGAGTAGGCCATCACCCGCAGAAGCCCTGGCTCAGGGCAGGAACTTCTCCGGGTGCGCGATCTTCTGGGGCAGGTACTCGTCGATAACGTAATTCAAGCCGTGCGCGGCCAGGGCCTGCTGCTCCGCGCGGACCCCCATCGAGACCAGATGCTCGATCGCCTTGGCCCACTCCTTGTGATGCAGGAAAAATGGGTCGTTCTTGAGCGCGTCCTTGGCCCGCTTCACGTCGACTTCCTTCAGGGGATGCGTCGGTAGCTTGTAGTCGATGATATCCTGGGGTGTGATTCCCAGGAACCGAGCCTGCGGCACGCAGAAGAACTCGTTGATGTGCGCCGCGTTCCCCGAGCCGACCTTGAACGTGCGGTAGATGTTGCTGATGCCGTAGGGATCGCCGTCCACGAACACGTAGACCGGGATCTTCTTCACGTCGGCGAGACGCCGGATAAAGCGTCTACAGGCGCGCGTCGGCACGCCCCCCATCGAGACCAGGATGCAGTTTGCCTTCTTCCAGTAGCCGTGCTTCACGAGCCGCTGGAACATTCCCGCGGTCTCGATCACGAGAATGAACTTGGCCTTGGTCTCAAACCCCAGATCTTCGACCGAGATGGGAATCGAGTAGGCACCCGAGCCGAACTTGGTGCAGTCGATCCGGATCGCTTTCCCCGTGTTGGGATCCTTGTCGATCACGACCAAGTTGCCCGCGACGTCCCCCCCTTTTTCCTCTGGAACGAACCCCAGCTGCTCGCGGTTCACCTCGAAGAGCGCTTCGACGTCGTCCATCACGGTGTCGGATTCCGTTTGCTCCAGGAAGCGCGCCTCGTCCCAATTCTTCGAGACGTAATAGGCTTCCCGCTTCGTCGCGATGTCGTCGGTTTCGACGAGGGTCTTCGAGAGGGCCATCATGCGAAGGGTCTGTGCGAACGTCTTCACGGTGTTCACGGTCAACGTCCGCTCCTTCTTGCGCCCGCGGATCTCGAAATACCCTTCCTTCTCGAGATAGCGCACGTTCGCGAGGGAGCGTATCGGGAATCGAAGGGAAGGCTTCTTCCTCTTCAAGATGGACTCCTCGACTCCCTTCGCCTCCTTCTTGATCTTCGGTACGACACTCTCACTCATTTTTCCGGCTCCGTTCCAAAGTGTCCTTCAGGGTCGCGCAAACCTTCTCTTTCCGCTTGTCGTCGATACCGAGAATCTCTTGAAGCGCGATTCCAATGTGGGGAATGTATTTCTCGATGTACGAGCGTTTCTTCTCCGCGTCGGCCTCGCGCAACCCGCGGCGGATGTAGAGCCCCAGCTTCCGGCCCACGTCCTGAAGCGCGAGCTTGATCTCCTTGACGATCTCCGGATACGAGGCGACCGCCTCCTTGCTCTCCGAGGTGAACGGCACCCAGACCGAGGCGATATGCACCATCAGGACCATCGGCGCCGTCGGCAAGGCCCCCCGCGCCTGCTGGATCCCGTAGTTCTTCCACGTATTCGAGACCACCGATTTTGTGATGGCGCAGGCGGACTGCTGATACAGGAGCGGAACGCGGTTGGCGAACCGGAGCATCGTGATCAGCTCGTCCCCCGGGAGGTGGCCGCCCCCGTAGGCGAGCGCGGCCTCGATCAGGAAGGGGTTCCCACGGTAGACCGCGGGGCTTCGCGAGGTCGCCGCGTAGAAGTCCGCCGTGACCTGCTTCTTCAGCCCCTCGATCAGGAGCTCGTCGCCGATCGGCGAAAGCACGTTCGACTGCGGGGCCATGAGCTTCGCCGTTTGGATCGCGTTGTAGAGCGCCTCCGCCTGCTCGCGCGCCGCCTTGGGAGGCGACATCGTGAGTGGAAGGCCCGCCGACTTCACGATCTCCTCGGCCACGGGGCCGCTCACGCGCGAGAACTCGCTATGGAGAAACGAGGTGATGTTTCGCGCTTTCGTCTCGTGGAGCATCTTGAGGAGGATCCCCAGCTCGACGCCGTGCGGATGCGGCTTGATCTCGAGCGGTGCCTTGGGAAGCTCCCCCGCGACGCGTGCATACTCGTGGCGCTCGCCGTCGGGAGCCACGTACGAGACCTTGGCGTGCGGGTTCGCGATCGCGGTCTGCTCGACGTAGCCGTCCACGGAGTGGCGGCCCTTCTTGTACGTCGCTTCGATCTCGAGCTCGACCTTCGTCCCATGGTCGACCGTGCTCTTCTCGCCGGTCGTCGGGTCGATGACGTGCCAATCCCCCAGCTCCCGGTCCGAGACGGGGACCGGTTGGTTTCGCTTCGTGTCGATCTGGATCTCGAACTCGTGTGCCGGCTTGGTCGGCCCGGTCTTGGAAATGATCCGGATCGGCTTGCCGGTCGTGAGCTGGCCGTACATGCCCGCCGCGGAGATTCCGATCCCCTGCTGCCCGCGCGCCTGCCGCAGCGTGTGGAACTTCGAGCCGTAGAGGAGCTGACCGAAGATCTTGGGAATCTGGGCCTTCACGATTCCCGGCCCGTTGTCTTGGACCGCCACGCGGTAGCGCGTCTCGGAAATCTCCCCGATCTCGATCAGGAGATCCGGCAGTATGCCCGCCTCTTCGCACGCATCGAGCGCGTTATCGACGGCTTCTTTGACGGTGGTGAGGAGGGCCTTCGCGGGGCTGTCGAACCCGAGGAGATGGCGGTTCTTCGTGAAGAACTCGCTGACCGATATCTCACGCTGGCGAGCCGCGAGATCGTGAGCGGTCAGGCGAACGACGGGCTTGGGGGCGGCCTTCTTGCCGGCCCGGCCGAGCTTCTCTTTCCGAGCGATTCGTTTGAGCTGTGGTTGTGCCATGGCCTCCCTTGTTGTCGGATCGAGCCGCGAGAACCTGAACCCGCGAAGGACTAAGACCGCCGAGAATCTACTCGCTTCTCCATCCCTGCGGCTACCTATTTGCTACCTGGCCCCCGTCCGATGGTACCCGATCGGTCTTCGGAAGTCCCTCCCCGCGCATCGCTTGAGAGCGATCGCCGGCCGCTTCGATCCTGTGGCACATGCCTTGCGATTTGCCTGATCACTGGAACCATTCGATCCACCCAGGTCGCGAGGTGTGAGCCTTGAACAGGCCCAAAATCCCAACGAGAACCCTGACTTCCATCCTCGTCGAGAGCGGAAACGTCACCGAGGCCCAGGTCGAGCAGGCGCTGGTCCGCCAGCGCGAAACGGGCACCCTCATCGGGGAGGCATTGGTCGAGCTGGGCTTCACGTCGGAGGAAAACATTGGTTGGGCGCTCTCGAAACAGCTCGGCATTCCCTATGTAGATGTGCGTCCCGAGGCTATCGATTCGGAGCAGGTGCGCCGCTTCCCCGAGCAGGTCCTGCGCCGGGTTCAAGCGGTGCCGCTCTTCGGCTCACGGAGCGAGCTCACCGTCGCCATGGCGGATCCCACCGACCAGGATGCCGTTGCCGAGCTGCGCCAAATCGTGGGCGGTGCCCTGTCGCTCGTCATCGGCGCCCCGGGTTCGCTTCGCAGGGCGATTGACGCGGTCTACGGAGGGCGCAGGGAAGGGGGCGCTACCGCGGAGACCGGGACGACCGTGCCCAGGGAGGCCGGCTGGGAGACGGCCCGACGCGACGTCGTCTGGGATCGGGCCGGCACGAACTTTCTCCTGTTTCACCTGCACACCGCTCGCCACAAGAACGCGTCGGAGATCCATTTCCTTCCCACGGAGGGAGGCCTCTCGGTCCTCTATCGAACGGATGCGGGTCTGGAGCCGCAGGCCGCGGAGCACCCGGAAGCAGCCCTCTATTTGAGGGCGCGCCTCGGCGTGCTGGGCATCTTCGACCTCGAAGGGACGCGCGACATGGTGTCGGCGGGATCCATACCGGTCGAAGTCGGGCCGGAGCGCATGGTGTTGCACGTATCGCATTGCAGGACTGCATCGGGCATCGCAACTGTCGTCCGCCTCTCCCCCCGTCCCACGGAAGTGCCCGAGCTGAACGCGCTCGGCGTTTCTCCGGTTGCTGAAGCGGAAGTACGCGACATGGTGGACGGGCCGGAAGGGATCGTGATCGTCCACGGACCGCCGCGGTCGAGCGGCTCGCTCGTCCTCGCGTCCTTGGCCGCGCTGGCCGCGCGCCCGCAGAGACGCATGCTCGCCATCGAGCCGAGCGGAAGCACACCCTACCCCGAATCGGTGAGCCGCGTGATCTACGGCAAGCGCGAAGAAGCGCTCACCACCTGGGCCGAACTGGTGGTAGGACAGGGCGCCGACGTAGCCATCCTCGATGATTTCCTTCTCGGCGATACGATCACGGAGGCGCTGGGGGGCGCTTCGGTCGGGCGGCTGGTGTTCGTGCGAACCGATTGGCTCGACGGGAAGGCGCTCCTTTCCCATTTGACCAGGAGCCGGCATGGCCGCGCCGTCCTCGCGGATCGGCCGTTCGCTCTGCTGGGCCTTCCGCCGGCGAGGCGGGACGGCACCTCGGTCTGGGATCCGCCCGAAACCCGGGCCGGGGGCATCACGTCGACCATCCTGACCGATGAGGATCGCGACTCCATCGCCAGAGAGAAACAGCCCTAATGCCCCAGTCCATCACGGCTCTCCTCACGTCCACCAGGGACGCGGGCGCCTCGGATCTTCACATCTCGGCGGGGATGCCCCCGATCGTCCGCAAGCGGGGCGAGATCATCCGCGCCAATCTACCTGCCTTGGGTGCCGACGAGGCCCGCGCGATGCTCTACGAGATCATGAGCGCGGACCAGCGAGCGTATTTCGAGTCGCACAACGAGATCGATTTCGGATTCGAGATCCCGGAGGTTGCGCGTTTCCGCGCCAACGTGTTCACGCAGCGGCGCGGCCCCGGCGCGGTCTTCCGCGTCATCCCCACGACGATCCGCACGCTCGAGGAGCTCGGGTGTCCTCCGGTGCTGCGCGAGATGGCGATGAAAGAGCGCGGGCTCGTGCTCGTCACGGGACCGACCGGCAGCGGAAAGTCGACGACACTCGCCGCGATGATCGACTACCTGAACTCCAACAAGCAGGCGCATATCATCACGATCGAGGACCCGATCGAGTTCGTGCACGAGAGCAAGAAATGCCTCATCAACCAGAGGGAGGTCGGGGCGCACACGAAGGATTTCGCCACCGCGCTCCGGAGCGCCCTCCGGGAAGACCCGGACTGCATGCTGGTCGGAGAGCTTCGCGATCTCGAGACGACGTCGCTCGCGATCACGGCGGCCGAGACGGGCCACCTGGTTTTCGGAACGCTCCACACGAATTCCGCCGCGAAAACGATCGACCGGCTCATTGACATTTTCCCCGGTGACCGCCAGTCCCAGATCCGGACGATGCTGAGCGAGTCGCTGGAGGGCGTGATCGCGCAGACCCTGATTCCCACCGCCGACGGAACGTCACGGGTTGCCGCCCTCGAGATCCTGGTCGGGATCCCGGCGCTTCGAAACCTGGTTCGCGAAGAAAAGACGGCGCAGATTCTGAGCATCATGCAGGTTGGAGCCCAGCACGGAATGCAGACACTGGATCAGGCGCTCAAAGACCTCGTGACCTCCGGAAAGATCACGCGCGAGGAAGCGCTCAAGCGCTCGACGAATCCGCGCCTGTTCGAAGGCTCGGTCGCGGGCGCGGCTCCCGGCGCCGGCGGAGGGCCTGCGGCGACCGCGGGATCTCGAACCGCCGCGGGTGTGGGGGCCCGAGCTTGACGCGCCGAGGAGAGGAGTGGTACCAATGCAACCGGTGACCAAGCTCAAGGTCTTGGTTTTCCTCGCGGTCATGACTCCGTGTTTCTCATCCGGCGTGCTCGCGGAAGAGGCTCCGCGCGAGATCCGTCTCGGACAGCCTCCGCCGGCCGCGCCCCAGCCCGATCAAGCTGAAGTACGCGCCATCGAGCGATTTCTTGCAGCGAGGCAGAGCGGAAGCCTGGACCGTTCACGGGATGCGGCCCGGCGTTTTCTCGTGGGGGGCACGAAAGTCGACGCCGCGACGCTCGTCGGTGAGCGAGGGGAGACGCTCGCGGCCTTCGACTTCAGCGACGCCGCGATCGTCCACCTCACGTCCGGGAGGTTCCGGGTTCCCGTCTATCTTCTGTTCACCGACGGCAACGGAAGGGTGACGAGAAGCCGGGACGAAGACCTCACGTTCGACGGCGGGCGCGGCGGCTTCGCCTGCTCCTCGATCACCGTACGGAGCTCGATGAGCTGGGATTCCGAGGAGATCACGAAAAGCGCCGACCGGCTCCACGCGCGCGAAGCGCTCGATCGCGCCGATGATTTTCTTCGGACCTGGGCGAAGCGTCAGACACGGCAGGTTGCTTATTCGATCTCGGATATCTATCCCGACGTGCCGGCGAGGATCGTGATTCCCTGCCTCCGCTTCACGGCGCAACTTGGAAAGCGCGGCTATGATGTCGTCGATATGCCGCTTATGATGAGCAATGGTCCGAACGGGTACCAACTCGAGCCGGCCGCCAACTAGATCAGTACCACCGGGACCCAGATCAGGATGCGTCTCGCACTTTTCGACATCGACGGAACGCTCCTCCGCGAGGGCATCGCCCCCAAGCTTGCGTTCGCGCGGGCGCTCCAAGAAACCTACGATACGACGGGCCCCGTAAGCGGATTCCGTTTCGCGGGCATGACCGACCCTCAGTGTGTGGCCGAAATCATGCGGATGGCGGGGGTGCCCGACGAGGTGATCCTCGAGCGCAGGGACGCGTGCCTGGACCGCTACGCGGAACACCTCGCGCTGGAGATGAGGAACCACGACGGCGCCAAGCTCTACCCGGGCGTCAAAGAGCTGCTGCGGCACTTGAGCGGGCGGGATGACGTGGTCGTCGGCCTGCTGACCGGGAACGTTCACCGCGGAGCGATGCTCAAGCTCCGGCGATTCGGTCTCGGCGATTATTTCCGTTTCGGCGCGTTCGGGAACGAGCACGAGGACCGCTGCGTGCTGGCCCGGATCGCGCTCGAGAAGGCCGGGGACCTCCTGGGGCGGCGCTTCTCGGGAAGCGAGGCAACCGTGATCGGAGACACGCCGCGCGATGTCGCGTGCGCCCGCGCGATCGGCGCGCGGGCGGTGATCGTCGCGACGGGCCTGGTATCGAGGGATGAGCTCCTCGCGGCGGAGCCCGACGCGATTCTGGATTCGTTCGAGGACCTCGAAGGAACACTCCGGGCCATCATCCCGGATACGCGGCCCGAATAGAGCCACAGTTCTACTGATAGCGCTTCCCCCGGAGATACGCGAGTATTGCGACAGCTTCGCACAGACGGAGGGCCGGTCCGATCTTTCGTGCATGGCTCGCGATCCCATCGCTCGTTGCCCTCCTAAGCGCCGCCATCTACAGCCAAGCCGGCACCTTCGAGCCTTCCCGGTACGTCCAGGCACGCGGAAACCGGTTCGAGATCGTCACGGCCGGCGTCTCGCGCCCGATGTTCATCCGGGGCCTCAACTTGGGCGCCGGCTCCGCGGGGCACTTCCCGGGGGAATTCGCGATCACCAAGACCGATTATCGCCGGTGGCTTCAGTTCGCGCGGGGCATCCACGCGAACGCGATCCGCGTGTACGCGCTTCATCCACCCGACTTTTATCAGGCTCTCAAGGAGGAAAATGAGGCCCACCCGAAAGAGCCCCTGTGGCTTTTCCAGGAGGTATGGACCGAGCTGCCGGAGGGGAACGATTTCTGGGACCAAGCGTTCACCCGCGGATTTGAGTCCGAGATCAAGACCTCCATCGACGCGATCCACGGAAGGGCCCTGGTCCCCCCGCGGCCGGGCCACGCGTCCGGGCGCTACGCTGCCGACGTTTCCCCCTATGTGGCGGGCTGGCTGCTGGGGCGCGAGTGGGAGCCGTACGCCGTGCGCGTGACGCAGCAAAGGCACCCGGACGTGACATCCTTCCGCGGAACCTTCTTTTCCGTCGAGCACGGCACGCCGATGGAATGTTGGCTGGGGCGTGAGCTCGATCTGGCGGCATCCTACGAGGCCGGCCGCTACGGTCTGAGCCGTCCCGTCTCCTTTGTGAACTGGCCCACGTTGGACGTGATGCGCCACCCCACGGAAACGGAGCCGGGCGGAAAGGAGGCGGAACACGACGAGGACGCGTTCTCGGTCGATCCAGGGAAGATTCGTCCGACAAGGGGGCCTTCGCCGCTCCATCGGACGCTTGGCTATTTCGCGAACTACCACGTGTACCCCTACTACCCAGACTTCATAAACCTCGACCCGGGCTATTCGGCCTACCGTGATAAGCACGGGTTGTGCAACTACGCGGGATATCTCGCGGATCTGAAGGCGCACACCCGGGGCATCCCGCTTCTCATCGGTGAGTTCGGGGTTCCGACGAGCCGCGGCATCGCACACCTGCAACCGCAGGGGATCGATCACGGCGGCATGTCGGAGGAGGAGCAGGGGCGGCAGGATGTCCGACTCATCGAGGACATCCAGGACACCGGCTGTGCCGGCGCGCTCCTCTTCGCGCTCTTCGACGAATGGTTCAAGGTGAATTGGTTGGTCATGCGCGCGGAGCAGCCGCGGGACCGTGATCCTCTGTGGCACAACCTGCTCGACCCCGAGGAGAGCTACGGACTCATCGGCTTCGATCCGCCATCCACGATCCACGTGGACGGAAGAATCGAGGACTGGGCCGGAATCGCGCCGTACGCGACCGCCAAGGAAGGCGCCCTCCTTCGCGCGCTCTACGTCACCTCCGACCAGAATCGCTTCTATCTGCGGGTCGATCTCGCGGAGGCCTCCCGGCGTGTCGGAAACGAGAAGGGAAAGGATCGGGCGCCGGCAACGATCGGGATCGCTCTCGACGTGCTCGATCCGAAGCGCGGCGATCACAGGCTCCCCCGGCCGCTTCGCGCCACGTGGTCCCGCGGAGCCGAATTCGTGCTGCTGGTCGAACCGGGGGATCGACGCGAGGGCGGAAAGCGCCCGCCCAAGGCCGAGCTATTCATCGACAAGGCTATGAACTATTCGGTCTGGTCGCGGGTGCTCGCGGGCGGGCGCTTCCTGCCCAACCGGAGCCCGTTCCGCCCCGTGGCGAATGAGGATGGGGTTTATATCCCGCTCATCATCGAGACGAACCGCGAGCGCGTCTCTCGAAGCGGCAAGCTGTATCCGGCGCGACACCTCGACTGGGGCCGCCTCGAGTTCGGGCGCGAGCCGGCACGCGCTCCAGTCTGGCCCGGGGGTGCCTCCGCCTTCGAATACGACCCCCACGCCGAATGGACCATCGACGACGCGGGCGGGACGATCGAGATCGCCCTGCCGTGGGGCCTTCTGAACGTCGGAGATCCCTCGAGCCGCTCCGTTCTGGACGATAAGCAGGCGACGAGCGAGGTTGAAGTTTCCCGCACGACGGGAATCGGACTCCTGGCATGGGCTACGCGTCTGTCTGCCTTCCGGGCCGATTCCCTGGGGCCGCCTCGGCCGGGCTTTTCCTCGAGGGTCAACGCCGGCGACACCCAGTTCCTGGGCCCACCGGGGACGGCCCAAAACATTGCCGCCCATGAGGTTCACATCGTGACCCCCGAATCCAACTCCTACGCATGGAACGACTGGGACGTGCCGATGATCACAGAGCGGATCAAGAAGTCAGCGCGATGGTTGCGGGAATCTTTCGAGGGAATGGACGCCCGTGAGAAGCGGAGCCAAACGGATCTCGATGCCAAACGGGAGTAGTCGTGCCGCGGGGCCGCGGATCCAGAAGCGGGCCGCGTCCCTCCTCCTGGTCGGCTTACTAGGTGCCGCAGTGTCTCCGCTTGGCGCGGCGGCGCGCCCGGACCCACCCCTGACACCCCCCGGCACGACCCGGATGGACGAAGCCGGTCGATCCGGCGAAGTGCTGCGGACCGCGAGGGAATCAAGCGATCGCAAGGAGTTTGACAAGGCCGCCGCGACGCTTCGTGAAGGCCTCAAGGACGACCCCGACAACCGGGAGCTTCTCTCCCTCCTCGCGCGCGTGTTGGCGTGGTCACGCCATTTCGACGAATCGATCGCCACCTACCGCAAGCTTCTCGCGCGTTATCCCAATGACGCATTCGACCGTGCGGGGTACGCGCGTGCCCTCGCGTGGTCCGGCCGGAGCGACAAGGCGATTCCCGAGTTCCGCCGGGCGATCGCGGCCGATTCCACGGATCTCGAGACCCGCATCGGCTACGCGCGCGCGCTCTCGTGGAGCGGGGATCTCGGGGGCGCCTCGATGGAATATGGGCGTGTCCTCGAGGCGGCCCCCAAGAACGGCGACGCATGGCTCGGGCTGGCGACGGTGGCGCGGTGGCGTAACGCGCCGACGGCGTCGGATGCCTTCACGGAGAAAGCAGCCGCCCACGGTGCCGACGTGGACGGGGTCAAGGAGGAACGAAGCGCGGTTCGGCTCGCGCTCCGGCCCTCCGTGGGCAGCGGGTGGATGAGACTTCGCGAGCGGCAGATCACATCCGACTCGACCGCCTTCAAGCTCGAGACCGTGGGCGGCTTCATCGATGCGCGTGCCACGCTGGCCCGCTCGGTCGGGCTCTCTCTTCGCGCTTCCAGGCTCCACCATTGGGAGAAAAACACGGGCCTTCCTCCCGACACGACGCTGAACTACGACCTGAACAGCACGGGAATCCGCTGCGAAGTCAGCTTTCTCAGGCGCTACCCGGTGCAGGTCACCGCGGGCCTCGCGTACCAGCGGTTCGAGAGCAGGAATCCTCGTGTGCTCTACCCTTTGGGGGGTGACGACGACTTCGTCGGCTTCAACTCGCGCGTGTGGGGCTATCTGGGAAGGTTCACCCCGAGCGCCGGGGTAAGCAGGGATTACATCGCGATCAAGACGACCGATGGCACGGGGGCAAACGTCCTCAAGCCTGGCGGTGTGACGGACGCCGGCCTGGGCCTTCGCTGGGACTGGAACGGTCGCGGCCGCGCGACCGGCTCTTTCTCGAGGGCGACGTACACGGACGACAACGATCGTACGAGCGTGGCCGGATCGCTGGCGTATCGGATCAACACGAGGCAACCGCGGATCACTCTGGATTACGGGCTCACGTGGTCCGATTTCTCCAAACCATCCCCCAGCTACTTCACCCCGCTCGAGAGCGTGAAGCACGCGGCGGGCATCACGGCCTCCGGCTACTCCGAGCGCGCTGCGGTGGATTACGGCGCCCGGTACGAATTCTCGTTCCTGACGTCGTCGAATTTCGACGATATCGCCTCGAACGTCTGGTCCGCATACCTGAACGGGACGATCCTCGGCGGGATCCCGCTCGGCGTGGAGGGCTACTACTCCGTGGATAACCACTCGTACCGCACCTGGGGCCTCACGCTCTCGGGTTCGGTGCGCTGGTGAGGAGGACGGCGTGATCGACTACCAGGCCCTCCTGGTCACACTGGGGCTCCTTCTCTGCATCGTGGCTCTCACCACGATCGCGGCGATCGCGAATAAGATCTACTCCAACCGCGAAGAGGCGTCGAAACGCGACTTCCTGGACCGCCTGAGAAAGAACTTCCTGCTCCTGAAGACCGGGATTCCAGACGATCGCGCCGAGGGGATGCGCCAGATCGTCCGCGCGCTCTCGGGCCGGTGGTCCGAGATGGCCGCCGAGGAGGTGAGCCAGCTCGAGCTGTCGCTGCGCCTCGAGGTGATCCGGTCGCTCGAAGAGGCGGGTGTTGTCGCCCGCTACCTCCGGGATGCGCGGAGCCCGATGAAATGGACCCGCGCCCACGCGCTCCGCATCCTGGGGGAGCTCAAGGTGCCGAGCTCGGTGCCCACGCTCCTGAAGGCGCTCCAGGACAGGGACCCCGACGTGCGGAACGTCGCGGCGCGCTCGCTGGGTCGGATGAAGCTCCAGGCCGCCGAGGAGGCACTGGTCGAGCTCCTGGGAAAGCAGGACCAAGCGGTGTCGGCTCGGATCGCCGCGATCTGTATCGAGATGGGACCGCGCACCGCTCCGCTCCTGATTCGAACGCTCCGCGAGGGCACGCCGAAGGCCCGCTTCTGGGCCGCACGGATCCTCGGCGAGATCAAGGACGCACGCGGTACGCGATCGCTCGGCGACGCGCTCACAGATAAGGACGCCGACGTCCGGTCGGCCGCCGTCTGGGCGCTCGGGATGATCGCCGACCGCGCGAGCGCGGCTCTGGCCGAGCCTCTTCTGCAAGATCCCGTTTGGTACGTCCGCGCGCACGCGGCGGAGGCACTGGGGCGCATCGGAGATGCCAACGCGGTTCCGCCGCTGGGCGAGGCGCTCAAGGACCGCTCGTGGTGGGTCCGCAAGAACGCGCTCGACGCCCTCGTACGCATCGGCGAGCCCGCAAAACCAGTATTGCTTCGCACGCTCAACGGGGAGGATCGCTTCGCGCGCGATTGCGCCGTCGAGGCCTTGATGACGCTTGGAATGCCGCTCCCGGAGACCGCGGTGAGCGACGGAGGAGGCTCCTAGAAATGCCGGCGTTCACCGCACCCGAGTGGCTCATCCCCGCAGTCAACGTGGTCAGCTTGGTGATCCTGGTCTATTTCAGCGCGCTCCAGCTCGTATTGTTCGGTCTCCTGATTCTCTCCTTCTTCGACATGCGCCGGCGGCTCGCCCAAAACTTCTACGCCGACTACGAGGCGGTCGCCAAGTCGCACTTCACCTTCCCGATCAGCGTCCTCGTTCCGGCCTACAACGAGGAGCCGAACGTGGCCGCGGCCGTGCGGTCCGTCCTTTCACTCGATTATCCGCAGCACGAGGTCATCGTCATCAACGACGGCTCGACCGACGGAACTCTCGACCGGCTGCGCCGGGAGTTCCAGTTATCGCTGCGCGACACGGTGTACCGGAAGAGCTTGCCGATCGTCGGCGCCATTCGCGGTATCTATCGCTCGGCCGCGTACCCGAACCTCCTGGTCATCGACAAAGCACACGCGGGAAAGAGCGCGGCCCTCAACGTGGGCATCAACCTCTCGCACTACCCGCTCGTCTGCACCATCGACGCCGACTCCCTGTTCCAGGAGAATGCCCTCCTCCGCGTGGTGCGTCCCTTCCTCGAGGATCCGGACCGTGTGATCGCCGTGGGTGGCCAGGTCCGGGTGGCCAACGGATGCAAGGTGGAACGCGGGCGGATCGTGCAACCCCGGCTGCCGCAAAACATCCTCGCGGCGTTCCAGGTCGTCGAATACCTGCGCGCCTTCGTGGCGAGCCGGCTAGGGCTCTCGTCCATGAACAACCTGCTCATCCTCTCGGGGGTGTTCAGCTTGTTCCGGAAGGACGTCGTGATCGAGGTCGGCGGGTACCGATCGGACGTGGTTACCGAGGATATGGAGCTGGTTCTTCGGCTCCACCGCCACATGCGGGACCAGAAGCGTCCCTACATCGTCCAGTTCCTCCCGGATCCGATCTGCTGGACCGAGGTGCCGCAAAAGGTAGGCGCGCTGGCGCGCCAGCGAAACCGGTGGCACCGCGGGCTCATCCACTCTCTTTGGATCCACCGATCGCTTGCCTGGGGAAGGCACTCGGGATCGCTCCGTTGGATCGGCCTCCCCTACTATGTCTTCTTCGAGGTGCTCGGGCCGATCGTGGAGTTGCTCGGTTATGTCCTGATCCCGATCGCGTTCTTTCTCGGGTTCCTCTCGCCGCTCTACTTCTGGGCCTTCCTGTTCCTGGCGATCACTTCAGGGGCCTTCCTCTCGATCTCCGCGGTCTTCCTTGAGGAGCTTTCCTTCGGCCTGTACCGCAGCTGGGGCGATTTCGCCCTCATGATCGGGGTCGGCATTCTGGAGAACTTCTCCTACCGCCTGCTGACTCTCCTCTTCCGCCTCGGCGCCGTGCTCGATATCATTCTAGGGCGCGGAGGGTGGGGGAAGCAGGAGCGCGCCGGCTTCGACCGCATCGGTTCCTCCCCCGCTAAAGCCTGACCAAACTGCCGCGCCAATCTCCTTCTGAAAGGGGGGCTTTGCGTGCGGCTTCGGGGCACCATCGTCGGGGTTTGCTTCCTTGCCTGCCTTGCTCCCAAGGCTCATGCCGTCGCCCCCATATTCACCGAAACGCGCCTGCGCGGCACCCATGCCGCCGCCGCGGCCCTGGAACGACTGGCCCGCAAGCCTCCCGGAGTAGACCGGGCCGAACGCCTCCAGACCACCACGTCGCGGCACTACCGGGCGATTGTGATCCTCCTGCAGTTCCCGCCGGACCCGCTGATACCAGGCGACCCGGGCTTCCTGGCCGACACGCTGGCCCACCCGCCATCGGCCTACGATTCGCTCCTCTTCAGCGTTGGGACCTATCCAGGCGGAAGCCTCCGCGATTACTACCGGGAGGTCTCGAGGGATTCTTTCGACATCGACGGCGTGGTGACCCGATGGTACACGGCACCCCACCCCTATAGCTTCTACACGGATTCCCAGTTTGGATTTGGCGATCCCCCCCGTAACGCGCAGCAGATGGCGTACGATGCCGTCGCACTCGCGGACCAGGACCTCGATTTCCGCCTCTTTGACAGCGATGGTCCAGACCAGGTTCCGGATACGGTCGATGACGATGGGTTCGTGGATGGGGTCTTCGTCGTACACGCGGGGCCAGGCGCCGAGGAGACCGGGTCCGAATTCGACATCTATTCACACAAGTGGACGCTTCCGATCGTGTACGTGAGCGGCGATATCGGGGTCCGGGGCTCGATCAGGGCCAGCGCGTACACGACCGAGGCGGAAAAGTGGATGGGCGCCGCCGCGGGCGGAGCGCCGCATACGGCGGTCAACCAGATCATGTCCATTGGGACATTCTGCCACGAGTTCGGACACGTCCTGGGGCTTCCAGACCTCTACGACACGAGCGGCCTTCCTACCCAAACCGAGGGCCTCGGCGAATGGGACCTCATGGCCTCGGGAAATTTCGCCCACGCGCCCGGTGAGTCCCTCGGCATGAGCCCTTCGCATTTCTCGGCGTGGTCGAAGCAGACGCTGGGGTGGGTCACACCGACGATCGTCTCCACGGACCAAGCAAACGTCTCGTTGCAGCCGGTCGAGTCGGGGGGGGCGATCTACCGCCTTTGGACCGACGGAAACAGCGCGGGGCAGTACTTCCTCATCGAGAACCGGCAACCGATCGGATTCGACAGGGGGCTCGTGCGCCGGTCGGTCGAGAGCGAGGGCCTTCAGGCCCACGGGCTTCTCATTTACCACGTCGATGAGTCGGTTCCGGGAAATAACGTTGCCTCGCACAAGATGGTCGATGTCGAGGAGGCGGGAGGCGTGGAGTCGGTTTCGGGTCCGCATGGGGTTCAGAACTTGGACATTCATCGCGGCTTGATCGCGTCGCAGTCGGTCTGCGGGGCACTCGCGAGCGTCACCGGAAACCGCGGCGACCGCTACGATCCGTGGCCGGGGCCCCTTCTCGCGAACGAATTCAGCTCGGCTTCCTGCCCTTCCAGCACGTCTTACTGCGGCGATTTTTCTCAGGTCGCGATCCGAAACATCGTGGAAAACGGGGGCGTGATCACGGCTGACCTGCTCGTGAGGGGCGTCGCGGTGCTACGGAAGGGAGTTGTCATGGACGATTCCCCTCGGATGGGTACCCCCAACGATGGGGATGGTCTTGCGGAACCCGGGGAGTCGATCCGATTGCGCCTTCCGCTCCAGAACCTCGGCGGCTCGCCGACCCCGGCGCTCTACGCCAAGCTTACGTCCTTGGACGGTTTCGCGACCGTCACGGCGGGCGATTCCATCGCATACGGGGCGACCGCCGCCGCCCAGCTCGATTCGGGCACGGTCGTGGAGGCGACGGTCAACTCCTCCCCCGACCCGATCGGGGCCGGATACCGCTATCTGGTCTACTCCCCGAATGGCCTTGTGCTGGCCGACACCGTGCAGGTGTTGCTGGGCGTGAAGAGAGGCATCTGCGATGACTTCGAAGGGACCTCGCGGCGCTGGTATGGGCACCCCGCGTCGTGCTCCCGCGCGAACGAGTGGCACCGCGAGTCGGGAATCAATCACACGCAAGGCGGGGCTTGGGCGTGGAAGCTCGGGCCCGTGGGCTCCGTTGGCAGCTATTCGGCGGGCCAGGATACCCGGCTCGTCAGCCAGCCGATTCGGCTCACAGGGTCCAACGACACCCTCACTTTCTGGCAGCGGTACGGCTCGGAAACGGGATCGGACGGCCTTTCTGTCGAAATCAGCACCGACGCGGGCGCGACGTGGACGCTTCTTCATCCCGTGCCGGATTATCCGTTCACGGATCGCTGGAGCGGTACCCAGGCCGCGTTCGCCCAGGTGAAGGTGCCCATCAGCGGCCCCAGCGACCCCGTCCAGATCGCATTCCGTTTCCGATCCCTGCCGCTCACGTCCGGAGGCATCGGCTGGTGGATCGACGACGTCGCGGTGAACGGTGACGCGACCTGTGTGACGACCGGTGTGGAGAACATCTTCTTCGAAGCCGGCTACGACCCGGTCCAATCGCGCGTCCGTATCCGGTGGGATATGGGCGGAGCCGGGTATCCGACCATCGGGATCGAGCGGGCACCCGACGGGCAGCCGCGGGTAAGGGTCGCGAATCCCGTGGGAGATTTCGGGCCCGGCGAATGGGAGGACCGCGATCTCGCGGCCGGCACGACCTATTCCTATTGGCTCACCGCGCCGCGGGACGGCGAGCCTGACCTCGAGTATGGTCCGGTCCGCGTCGCGATCCCGACGGGCGCGCCGGGGCCGCGTGCTCTGACGCTCGGGCCAGTGCGGCCGAACCCCTTCAACCCAGGGGCCACGTTGCCCGTGTCCCTGGACCGGGACGGCCGCTTCCTGTTGCGGGTGTTCGCTGTGAACGGCGCGCTGGTCCGCACACTCCACGACGGACCGGGGACGCCGGGTCTGCATCCGTTTGCATGGGATGGCAGGGACGATCGCGGCGCGGCGGTCCCGGGAGGCGTGTACCTGATCGAGCTAAAGTCCGGGAGCAGAACGCGGGTCGAAAAGGCGGTCCTCCTTCGATGAGCACCGGAACGAGCACGCGGATCGACGGACCTCTGGTTTACCTCGAAGCCCCCGGGCCCGAGCATCTTCCCGCCATTTGGAAGGTCTACTTGGACGCGCCCGACTATTTCGAGGCGCTGACGGGAAGCGCGGAATTCGATCCCACGGACGTGGAACTGCTCTACGAGGATGCGCTGTCCGAGGACAATCGGTATTACCTGGCGATCCGGCGCACGGACACGAAATCGCTTGTGGGCACCATCGAGTTCGAGGCCGGCGCCGACGAAGTACCTGCGACTCTGCGGGGACTCGTCGTGGCGCAAGGGGAGCGGGGCCGAGGGTACGGACGGGCGGCGCTCGAGCTGGCTGAAGGCTTCCTCGCGAACGAGCTGGGCGTCACAACCATCGCGGCCGACGTACCGGAGGGCTACGACGACGGCGCGAGGTTTCTGGAGGCGCTCGGCTACCGGGAGAGGCGGCTCAAGTCCGCCGAGATCCGCTGGGTGAAGCGGATCGCCGAGGCTTAGGGGCGCGGGACGCGAGCGCCTCATTCACCTTCGAGACGAGCGTTCCCACCTCGAAGGGCTTGCTGACCACGAAATCGATCCCGTGGGCGATCATCACCTCCTCGCTGACGGTCGCGCCCCAGCCCGTGACGAGGCCCAGGACGATGTTCGGCCCTCCCTCGACACGGACGATCCGCGCCACTTCCCATCCGCTCACGTCTGGCATCCCGAGGTCGGTCAGCACCGCGTGGAATCTCCCCGCGCGAAATCGCTCGATACCCTCGGTGCCGCAGCTTCCGGTGACGATTTCATGCCCGTCGCCGGCGAGTGCGTCACGCATCACTTCCAGGAGATTGATCTCGTCGTCCACCACGAGGATTCGCGCCTTGAACGGCGCCGGGTGACGATCGGGTCTCGCGAGGTTTGCGGTCGCGGGATCCACGGAGGGGTAGCGCATGCGCACCACGGTTCCCACATGTTCCGTGGATTCCACCTCGATCGAGCCCCGGTGGCGACTCACGATCCCGTAGACCATCGAGAGCCCCAGGCCGTTTCCGGAAAGGCCCTTGGTCGTGAAGAACGGCTCGAACATGCGGCTCTTCACCTCTGCGGTCATCCCGATGCCGTTGTCCTCCACCTCGAGAATCGATTCGGCGCCTTCAGCGCGCGCCCGGATGACGATGGTGCCCCCCTTGGGGAGCGCGTCGACGGCGTTGAAGATGAGGTTCGTGAGCGCCTCGCGGATTTCCGCCCGAGTGCCAAGGATCGGCGTGGGCCCCTCCGCATCAATCCGAATTTCCACCTTCACGCCGCGGCGCTCCGCTTCGTTCTTCCATTTGCCTTTGGTGATCTCGATCACTTCCGCCGCCACGGAAGGGAGATGGAGCACTTCGTTCTGCGACTCCTCCCGGACACGCGTGTATTGCTGGATCCGGCGCACCGTCTGGCCCCCGTCCATCGCGGCCTGGCGGATGACCTCGAGCCCCGAGATCACGTCCGGATCGGAGACCTTCATCTGGAGAAGCTGTGTCCGGCCCAGAATGATGCCAAGGTTGTTGTTGAAATCATGCGCCACTCCCGCCGCGAGCTCGCCGAGCGCGCGCAGTTTTTCCCCCCGGATGAGGCGCTCTTGGAGATCGCGTTGCGCGGAGATGTCGGAGATCAAGATCATCGTCGCGGGCGCATTCTGGAAGAGGAGCCCGATCGAGCGTACCTCGACGAAGATCTGCTTTCCGGATGGCTGACAAATCTGACCCTCCACCTGGGCGCCGTTCCCGTCCTCCATCACCGCCTTGCGCACCTGATGCTCCGATTCCGGATCGAACACGCCGAACGGATCGACTCCCTCTTCGAGCAGCGCCGTCGCGTCCCGTCCGGTCATCCTCTCGAAAGCCTTGTTGACGAAGACCGCCCGGCCGGCCTGGACGATCAGGATGCCCAGGGGGGAGCTTTCGACCAGGATGCGGTACTTGCTCTCCGACTCGGCGAGAGCGTGGGTCCGGGAATCCACCGTGGCCTCGAGGCTCTCGTTGAGCGTGCGGAGATCCTCCCGGCTCGCCAGAATTTCCGCCTGCTGCTGATGAACCTCGTCCGCCATCCGGTCGAAATGCCACGCGAGCGTTTCCAGCTCATCCCCGCTGCGTAGGTTGAGACGCTGCGAGTAGTCCCCTCGGGCCATCGCGCGTATCGCGCCCACGAGCCGCTCGATCGGCCGCGTGATCGCACGGGCCGCGAACCGCGCGCCGATCAGGCATAGAACCGCCGCGACGATCCCCGCGAGCACGAGATGGTGGGTCGTGCGCTGGATGTCTGCGTTCACCTCCGCGAGGGAGATCCCGACTCTCACGGTCCCCCACTTCACGGCGTGCTCCCCGACATAGACCGGGACGAGGAAGTCGATGACCGGCGCCCCTTCCTGGCGAGTGGCCGGCACGATCATCCAGCGGTCTTCGCGCGTTTTGACCGCCTCCGCGTCCGCGCGCTCGCGTGGCGGATGCCCGAACGAGTTCCGCTCGCGGCTGTCGGCAGCAACCTGGCCCTCCTTGTCGTAGATCACAACGTAGGCCACGGCGGCATCTCCTCGGGAGCGGGTCGCGGCCTGGCCCAGCGCGACATAGTTGTACGAGAGGAGCGAAGGCGTGGAGAGCCAGGCGATGCTGTGGGCAAGCGCGAATCCCTTTTCGCGCGTCTGGTCGAGCAGCGATTCCGTCTGGTTCCGGACCACATAGGCCAGCGAGACGCCCACGAGCCCGACCACGATCAGCCCGAAGGTGAGGACGATCCGGGTCTGGAGCCCGAAACGGCGCCCTGCGGGCGGGTCAACGGAGCGCTTGTGCTGGCTCACGTTCGGGGATGGGCTTCCCAATCCGGAGTTTCTCCATCGCGAGGGTCGATATGCCTAGCGGATTGACTTCCAGGCCTGAAAGGTCATCCCTCAGTCCGACGAATGTGGAAGAGTGGAAGAGCGGCACGAGCGGCGCGGCCTGGACCACGCGCTTCTCCACGTCCCGATACGCGTTCGTCCGCAGCTCGGAATTCGCCGTCCTTTGCGCGACGTCGAGGAGCGAGTCCACAGCCCGGTCGGCATATCGGAAATAGTTGGTGCCGCTGGATGAGTAGAACAGGGCGCGAAGAAACGTATCAGGGTCCGGAATATCCGCGATCCAGGCGAGCCCGAACATCTGGGCCCGCCGCCCGGTGATGGCCCTGTCGAGCTCCGCCCACGAGACGTACTTGAGCTTGATGTGGATCCCAGCCTCCGCGAGCGAATTCACCATCACCGTATCCACCTGCCGGACGCTCGGGTTCGGCTTCGCCTTCCAGAGCGTAAGGGGAGGCAGGGGATGGCTGGGCCCATATCCCGCGGACGCGAGCAAGCGGCGCGCGGATTCTGGATCGTGAGAGAACGTCCGCTGCTCCGGGGAATACGCGGGAAGTCCGGGGGGCAGAATGCCCTGGGAGAGCACCTTCCCTGCGGGCCACAGGTTCAGCATCCGCTCACGATCCATGGCGAGCGCGATCGCCTGCCTCACCTTGGGGCTCGTGAGCGGCGGCCTCCTCGTGTTCATTCCTATGAAGGAAAGGCTCAGGTCCTGCCAGCGCACGACGCGGATCCTCGGCTTCTCCTTGAACTCCTCGAGCAGATTGAGCGGCAGGTTCGCCATGGCCACTTCGCCGCGAATCAGCGCCTCGGCCCCCTGAGTGTCCAGGCCCTCCACCCCTGCCCTTGGCGCGTAGAAGACGATCGAATCGATCGCCGGCTTCCCCAGGAAGTAGGTTGGATTGGAGGCGAGGACGATATCGCCTCCCCGACGATAGGCCAGCCTGAAGGGTCCACACCCGACGGGATTCTCGGAGAATGGGCGCTTCCCTCGCGCCTCCACCGCTTCCCGAGGCACAACCGACGCCTGATCGAGCGCGAGCGCGCTCAGGAGCGCCCCGTAGGGGCGGCTGAGGCTTATCTGCAGCTTGTAGCGGCTCAACGCGCGGACGCCGGCGATTCTCGTGGATCTTCCCGCGATGAATTCCGGTACCCCGACGATCGCATCGAGGTAGCCGGCCGCGAGCCCCTGGGTCCGGAAGGGCTCCTTGAAGAGTCGGGTCAGGCTGTAGACGAAATCGCTCGCCTCGACCTCCCGGCCGTTCTGAAAGCGGACCCCCTTTTGCAGATCGAAAATGTAGGTAAGCCCGTCGCGCGAGATCGTCCAGCTCTCAGCGACCTGTGGACTGGGCTCGAGGTCGGAGGTGAGCCCAACGAGAGGGCTGAAAATCTGCGCGATGACGATCGAAGCATAGGCGTCGGCAGCAAGGGCGGGATCCAAGGTGCCGGGCGTTTCGTTGAAATACCGGAACACCTTGGGCTTCGGAGGCACCCCGCCGCGCGGGAAGTCGGTCGCCGCATCCCCAGAGCGCTCGGGTGAAGGTCCCTTGAGCCTCGGGGCAGCCAGAGCGGCCACGATCACGAGGACCAATGCCGTGGTTATCACGATGGGGTTGGCGGGGCTGTCGCTCCTTCTCCTCTTTGCCACAGCGAGCTCCCCCACGACCGGCTATGTTCACGGCGGGTAAAAGGGCGGGACCCCGCCGTGCGCCTGGCGCCGCGGGGATCGGCGACCCTGGAACGGGTGGTCAGAGGCATGTATCGACCTCTGGATATGTCTACTTGAGAAGAAGTTACGGGGCACGGCACTGGGTAGGTTCAATGCAATGCCATGTATCACAACGGCTTATCAGGGTGGCGGGCGACTACTCCGCGTGGTCCGCGGCGTCCGCGTCCCGGAGGGTGCGGAGCCGCTTGATTCGGGAGCGTCGTTTCTTGGCGGCGATGCGGGATTCTTCGGATTTTCGGGTGGGGGCGGTCGCGTGACGCTCCTTCACCGGCGCGAGGGCAACGGCGACGAGCGCTTGGAGCCGTTCGAGCGCCGCTTCCTTGTTGCGCGATTGGCTCGGGTGGCGCTGACTCGTGACCCGGAGGATTCCGCGGGGACCGATCCGGGACCCCAGAGCGGCCCTAAGCCGTGCCCGCTCCTCGGGCGTGATCGAACGCGACGCATCCAAGTTCCAACGCGCCTCGACCCGCGTCTCAAGCTTGTTCACGTTCTGCCCGCCTGGTCCGCTGGAATGCGACGTACGGAACTCGATCTCGTGTAGCGGTACTCTCCCCCCGCGCATCATGATTCTGTCGGGGCGCCGCGCGCTGTGCGTTCCTCGTGGGTGTTGTTCTGCATCAGATGTCGCATGGCGGCCTCACGCAGCTCGGGGATTCCCTCCCGCGTGAGGGCGGAGACGAAGACCGCGCCGGGGTAACCCGCCCGAAGCCCCAGGACCGAAACCTCGTCGGAAACTGCGTCGATCTTGTTGAACACGGATAGCCTGGGCCGCCCGAGCGCGCCGATGGAATCGAGCACGGCTTCGACCGCCTGGATATGGGCATCGATGTCCGGCTCGGTAGCATCCACGACATGGAGGAGGAGATCCGCCTCCGTGACTTCCTCCAAGGTCGCGCGAAAGGAAATGACCAGGTGGGAGGGAAGCTTGCGGATGAAGCCCACGGTGTCGGTGAGAAGGGCGCGTGTGTCGCGGCCGATCGAAAAGACACGGGTCGTGGGATCCAAGGTGGCGAACAGCTGGTCCTCAACGTAGACGCTCGCGCGGGTAAGTGTGTTGAAGAGCGTCGATTTCCCCGCGTTCGTATAACCGACGAGCGAGACCTTGAAGCATCCCCGGCGGCCTCGCCGCTGCACGCGTCGCTCCTTCACAACGCGCTCCAGCTCCCGCTTCAACTTCGCGATCCTTTCGCGGATGCGCCGCCGGTCGACCTCCAGCTGGGTCTCGCCGGGTCCGCGCGTTCCGATGCCGCCGCCCAAGCGGGAAAGGTGCTCCCACATGCGGGTCAGCCTGGGGAGGAGGTACTCGAGCTGAGCCAGCTCCACCTGAATGCGCGCTTCGCGCGTCCGGGCGCGCCTGGAAAAGATGTCGAGGATGAGCCCGGTTCGATCCACGACCTTCATGTTGAGCTGCTCGCCTAGGTTGCGGCTCTGCGCCGGGGACAGATCATCGTCGAGAAGCAGGAGCGTCGCCTGCTCCTCGCCGGAGAGGACGCGAACCTCTTCGATCTTTCCCTTGCTGAGGAACGTGGACGCGCGAATCGGGCCGCGGCGCTGAAGCACCTCGCCGCGGACCTGGGCGCCGGCCGTCTCGGCCAGGAGGCGAAGCTCGGTCAGGAAGTGGCCATTCTCCCCTCGCCGCGTCCTCGTTTCGCGGCCGGCGAGAATGGCGCGCTCCCTATGCAGGTGCGATCTCCAGCTCGTAGGGGACATGCGTGAGGTTTTCAAACGTTCCATCCTGATGAGCGTAGATCACGTCCTCGATCCGCACCCCCAGCCCCCGTGACGGGTAGTAGAGGCCCGGCTCCACCGTGAACAGCGAACCCGGGAGAATGAGATCCGGATTCGTGGCCGCGCTCAGGCGTGGCCGCTCATGCACCTCGAGGCCGATGCCGTGCCCGAGCCCATGGACGTAACCTTCCTCCACACGCTCGTCCTGGCGGATCGTCTTGTGACCGTGCGCTTCGAAGAGGTCGCACACGTTCTCCTGGTAGACGCGGCCGGGCGTCCCCACGGCCAGCCGATCCACCGTCGCCTTCACCGCATCGTGGACGAGCGTGTGAAGCTCCTTCAGCTCCCGAGGCGCCCGGCCCACGCAGTAGGTTCGAGTCACGTCAAAGTAGTAGCCGCCGTTCTCCTGGGCGGGATACAAATCGACCACGATCGGGCGCCCCTCTTCCAGGACGTCCTGGTCGTTTCCTTCGTTGTGCGGCACGCCGGCGTCGCGACCCATCGCGATGATATTACCGTGCGGTTCCACGAGACCGGCTTCGAAGAAGATCCGGCGCACTTCGCGGCGGAGCCGCCCGATCGTGACCCAGCCATCCGCATCGCGCAGTTTCTTCCCGTCGAGCCGCGCGCGTTCGATGATCTCGCGGATGCGCGCGTAGGCGCGCTCGCATACGGCGGCGACCGACCGGACCGTCTTCACCTCGTCGGGGTCTTTCGTGCTGCGCGCGAACTCGAACAGTCCCGGATCCTCATCCTCCACGAGCTCGATGTCGGGCTTGATCTGCCCGAGATAATTCAAAATGTGGTAGTACCAGCCGACCTGAACCACGCCCTCCACCAGAACCCGTCCGCGCACGCCAAGGTTATCGAGAACGGTCTGCATGAGGCGCGCGGAGGCACGCACCTGGTTTCCCTCCTGCTCGAGCAGCTTCATCCAGCCGAGCGATCCGTAGTCTCCCAGCTCGAATCCGGTGGCGGCCGCGCTGTCCCGCTCCATCGCGTGGTGGACGAGATAGGGCCTCGCCCCGGGGCGCCAGACCACGATGCCCTTCAGGTGCGCACGGGGGCCGGTCAGATATCGGAACGTGGGGCTCATGTGCTCGCCCTGGAGTACGACCGCGGCCGAGAGACCGCGCTCTTTCATGAGGTGATCGATGTCTCGCTTCATGCGCGTCCCTTCACGTCCGGAAGAGAACGGACTCGTTGGAGAAAAGCCTCGTCGCGATGACGAGCATGACCGCCGCCATGGCCGCGCTCATACCGATCGCGACCATCGCGTGCATGGGCACCACCGTATCGGTGAGAATCTCGCGCTGCAGCAGTGCGGTGTTCAGGATCGGGATCGCGAATCGCCCGATCGGGGGCGCCCCGACCTGCCGGAAGCTTCCCAAGCCGAGGAAGATCGCGGCCATGTAGACGTACATCGCGTAGGTCTGCCCCTCGCGCATGCTCCGCGCGAAGCAGCCGATCGCCACCAGCGCGGCACCCAGGAAAACCGCCGTTGGGAGGACCGTCAGGAAAATGAAGAGCGCCTGATCGGGTCGAATCGAGAGCTGGAGCGACTGGCCCGACAGTGCCGGCATGAGCCCGGCGAGCACCGTGAGGTTGAACCAGAGTCCGAAAATGCCGATGAAGCCTGCCGTCAGCGCGGTGGCGATCACCGCCATGCACTTGCCGAGCACCAGCTCGCCGCGGGAGGTCGAGGTTGAGAGTAGCGTCTCGAGGGTGCTCCGCTCCTTCTCCCCCGTCGTCGTATCGATCGCGATATGCATGGAGCCGGCCGCGACCATGAAGACGAGGATATACGGGATGACGAACGCCGCGATGAAGCGCCCCGTCTCCGCCTTCGATGAGACGTCACGCTGCTCCACCGAGATCGCGGGAGGCTGGTCGACCTTGGCGCCGTGACTCTGCGCCCAAAGAACGGTGAGGGCGCGCCGGACGTCGGCCAGCACCGGCCTCGTCCTCTCCTCAGCCGCGGAGGACTTGTGGTCGGCGTCTTTGTAGAGAAGCTCCACCTTGACGGAATCGCCGCGCGCGATTGCCGGTTGGATTCCTGATGGAAGCACCAGCACGGCATCGACTCCGGCCGCCTCCATCGAGGCAGGCGCCCGTTCCAGCGGGACCACCGAAACACCCCCCACGCCTTGAAGGCGCTCGCGTACCGCCGGGAGCTGGGCCTCGCCCACGACCCCCACGCGTACCTGGAGGGCGCTCTCCTCCTTTTTGTTCTGAGACTCGATCCAACCCATGAAAAGCATGAGCCCTGGGTAGAGAACGAAGGGAACCACGAAGACCGCGATGATCGTGCGGCCGTCCCGCAGCGCGTCCCGGAGCTCCTTGCGGCAAACGGACCAGGACCTATGCGTCACCGTTCACCTCGCCGACCGTCTTCACGAACACGTCTTCGAGCGAGCCGCCGCCGTTTTCGCGCAGGAGCGACTCCACGGTTCCCTGGGCCAGGATCGACCCCTTCTCGATGATCGCAATCTCGTCGCAGATCCGCTCGGCCTCGGTCATGATGTGGGTGGAGAAAATGATCGTGCGCCCTTTTGCCCTCAAATCACGCACGATCCTCAACACCTCGCGCGCGCCCAGGACGTCGAGCCCGGAGGTCGGCTCATCGAAGATGAGCACCGGCGGGTCATGAAGCACGACGCGAGCGAGCGAGAGCCGCTGTTTCATCCCGGTGGACATTTTCCCGACGCGCTTGTCGAGAAACTCACCCAAGCCGAACGGGCCCTTGATCTCCGTGATTCGGGAGCAGATCGCCGAGGACGCCATTCCCGTCAGCTGACCGAAATACTCGAGCAGCTCCCGGCCCGTCAGCCGGTCGTAGAGTTTGGTGTCGCCGGAGAGATAACCGATCCGCTTCCGCACGTCGCCGGGGCGATCGTTCACGTCGAAACCGTCGATCCGCGCCGTGCCCGAGGTGGGTGCCAGGATCGTGGCCAGCATGCGAAGGGTGGTGGTTTTCCCGGCGCCGTTTCTTCCGAGAAGACCAAAGACCTTACCCGGCGAGCAGACGAAGGAGATATCGCGGACCGCCGGAATGTCGCCCTTCTTACGGTCGTGGAAGGTCTTACGAAGGTTCAGGACCTCGATCAATCGGACTCCGGGAGCCTCGCGGGGAAGGTTTGCCATGATTCTGGCGCCCAAGAAGTCTAGGCATTCGGGCCGGAAGTGTCAACGCCGGCGGCGCGCGCCGCATCGCCGCGGGGCCGTCGGCGAATCGAACCTTGATGCGCGGAGTCTAAATCGTTAGTTTTCCCCGACTCGTGTGGGAGGGCGTTCCACTCATCGTGTAAGGAGTCTTGGCCCATGTCCGATGCGGTAGTCCAGGTCAGCGATAGCACGTTCGAATCCGAGGTGCTGAACTCGAAGGTCCCCGTTCTGGTGGATTTCTGGGCCGAATGGTGCGGGCCGTGTCGAATCGTGTCCCCCGTCGTCGAGGAAGTCGCGAAGCAGTACCAGGGGAAGATCAAGGTCGCGAAGGTGGATGTGGATCAGAATCAACGGATCGCGGCGCAGTATTCGATCCGAAGCATCCCCAGCCTTTACGTGTTCAAAGGCGGGAAGATCGTCGAACAGATCGTCGGCGCGGTTCCCAAGCACCAAATCGTGTCCGTGCTCGACGGCGTCCTCGCGGCAGTCTAAACGACGGATTCGCTGCAGATCGGACGACAGGCGCAGATCGAGCAGTTGTGCTCGCTCGGCTGCGCTCGAAAATCCCCGGAGCGCACGGACTCGGCGATGGCGAGAATGCGATCCCGGGTCCGTTCTAGTTTTTCCTCGGACCGCGTGGACGTCCCGACCGCACCGCCCAAGACGTAGCGCAGCTCAAGCCTGTGGGGCGCGCGGCCCGTCAGCTCTTTGTGCGCGAGCGCGTAGATCGACAGCTGCAGATTATCTCGAGCGCTCGTGTCCGCATGTTCCTCCCCTTCCAGCTCGCTCGTCTTGTAGTCGGTGATGACGACTCCGTCGGGCCCCTCGTCCACCCGGTCCATCCTGCCTGAGACAATCACGTCCCCGAGGTTGAATCGGAACGAGCGCTCGACGTCGGTAGGCGGCTCTTCGCCTACGACCTCGCGTTCGAGGAAGGAGCGGAGCGCGGCGGCGCCCTGCTCGAACCGGCGGCGCGCGTGTTCTTCCGACCGGTAGCCCTCGTTTCTCCAGCTCGACCGGTACACCTCGAGGACTTGATCGAGCGTTGGCGGCTCGCCCAAGCGATGCCGTTCGAGCGCGAAGGCGACCGCCTGGTGGATCGCATTCCCGAAGTTCACGCGATGGTCCAGGGTCAGAATGGGATCGACCGCGAGCACGTGAAGGAAGTGGTACTTGAGGGGGCACGTGTCGTAGTCGGCGATGCGCTGATGGCTGAGCCGGATCGGCTCGTGAGCCGGCGGGCGCGCGAGCGGGGGAAGGCCCCGGGGCGCGTCGGTTCGATACGCTTCCAGCTCTTCCATCAGGCGCTGTCTCTTTTGCGCGGGCGCGGGTTTTCCCAAGTCGAACGCTTCCGACAGGAATTCGCTTCGTTGTCGGGACCTCTTGCCGCCGTAATCGACAGCGTGGGTGGCGATCAGCTCTTCCTTCGCGCGCGTGAACGCGACGTAGCAGAGACGGCGTTCCTCCTCCTTGTGCAGCTCGGAGCTCGTCCTTTCTCCCGGGGCCAGCTCGACCGGTACATCGATTCCCCGGCGGAGATTGCGTGTCGGGAAGCGGTCGGTCGCGGCTTGCACGAGATACACAACCGGAAACTCGAGCCCCTTCGCGCGGTGGATGGTGAGCACCTGAACCACGTCCGATTCCTCGCCGATCTCCGCGACCGCGGGATCTTCGCCGTAGTCCATGATCGCCCCGAGATGCCTCAGAAAGAGCGGCACGCGGTCCACCACCGCCACGGACGCGAACATTTGGACCACTTTGAAGAACTTGACGATGTTCCGCGCCTTGATCTCGTCCTCGAAGCTCGAGGGGGCGCGAAGCCGCTTGATGATCCCGCGGCGCTCGAGATAGGCGCGCAGAACCTCGCCCACCCGGTGATCGCGCGCCGTGTGCCGCAGCGCACGGAGATCCTCGAGCATCGTCGCGATCCGTTCCCTCGCCTCTTCGGAGATCTCGACGGTTGCCGAACGATTGCTCGCCCGCTCCATGAGCGTACGGAGCTTCGTCGGCTCCGAGGAAAGCTCGTGCACCAGCCGGCTCAAGTCGTCGCCCGGCACGCCGTAGGCGGACTCCGCCAGGTGGTACAGGTGATCCTCGCGGGCGTCCTGGGACAGGGAGTACAGGAGCGCCACCAGCTCGCGGATCTCGGGACGCTGAAAGAGCCCTCGGCTACCCGGGAAGTAGTACGGCACACCCTGCTCGTCGAGCGCGCGGAGGAACGGCTCCGCGTTCTTGTTCGAGCGCACGAGAATCGCGATGTCGCGGCACCGGCGTGCTCCCGACTCGACCGCGGCGCGGATCTCCGCCGTCACCCACGCGGCTTCCTCCGCCTCGGTGGGCAGCTCCTTGATGCGAGGCATCGGCCCGGTCCGATCGGTGAGGAGCTCCTTCGAGATCAAGAGCCGTGTCTCGAGGCGATCTTGATTCACGAGAATGAGCCGCCGCGCGGATTTCAGGATCTCCCGGGTCGAACGGTAGTTCCTCGTGAGCACGATGGAGCGCGCGTCCGGGAAGAACTCGTGGAACTTGAGAATATTCTGGAGGTGGGCGCCCCGGAATCGATAGATGCTCTGGTCGTCATCGCCCACGACGACCAGATTCCGGTGGGCCGCCGTGAGGCGCCTCACGATCTCGAACTGGACCGGGTTCGTATCCTGAAACTCGTCCACGAGGACGTATCGGAAACGCTGCTGCAAGAATTGCAGCGCCGATGGGCTCTCGTTGAAAAGCCGGAGCGTGAGCGCGAGAAGATCGCCGAAATCGACGAATCCCTGCTTCCATACAAGCGTGTTGTAGCGATCCGCGGCCCGAGCAAGCTCCAGGGCACGCCCGAAGCCGTCCCGTGCCGCCGGGTCCGTGTCGGAGCGCGCGAGCCCTTCCTCGGCAAAGCGGCGCAGCTCTTCCGCGGGGATCGGGTAATCCTTGAGCTTGTTGAAAAACCCCGCCAGCTCGCGCAGGTACTTGGTCGGGTCGGAGAGCGGCGCGTATTGGTCCAAACCGAGCTCTTCGAGATGCTCCGCGAGAAAGAGCGCCTGGGCCGTCTGGTCCAGAACCGTGAAGCTGGGGGCGATGCCGATTTCGATCCCGAAGCTGGAGAGCACCTCCTCGCCGAACGCATGGAACGTTGCGATGTCGGCATCGGCGTATCCGTAGGGAACGAGCACGTCCACGCGCTCCTGCATCTCGGTCGCGGCCTTCTCGTTGAACGTGAGGGCCAGGATTTCCGAGGGGCGCGCGCGCCCTGAGGCAATCAGGTGCGCGATGCGGCGCGCGATGACGGTGGTCTTTCCCGTCCCGGCGCCGGCAACGATGAGAAGCGGGCCTTGGTCGTGCTCGACGGCGGCACGTTGCTCCGGGTCGAGCCCTTCCAGGTCCGACGTCGCCGGCGGATGAGGCCCGGCCGGCCTCATCGCGGAAAGAGCAAGAATGCGAGCGTGACGACGGGCGCGTAGATGCAGAAGAGGATCATGCAGAATCCGAGTATCTCCCGAAAATCCAGCCTCGCGGCGGCGAGGAGCGGGATCGCCCAGAAAGGCTGGATGATGTCGGTCACCATGTCGCCCCAGGCGTAGGCCGTCACGACCTTGGCCGCGGGAACCCCGAGCGTCTTGCCCGCGGCGAGGATGTAGGGCGCTTCGATCGCCCACTTGGACCCTCCCGAGGGAACGAAGTAATTCACGATTCCCGAGTACCAATACACGATCACAGGATAGGTATGCGCGGTCGCCCCAGCGACGAACACGCCGGCCAGCGACTCGGCGAGGTGGGTCTCGCGGATGATGCCGTACATCCCCGCGTAGAGCGGGAACTGCAAGATGATTCCGAAGACGAGCCCGCTCGCCTCCTCCGCGGCCGCGACGAGCGACGCGGCGGAGGGATGGAGTGCGATCGCGAGACCCATCATCACGAAGTTGAGCACGTTCAAGGTGACCGGGTGATGCGACCTCACGAAGACGTAGTCCACGACCCAGACCAGCGCGAGCGCCCCGAAGGTGAGATTGACCCCTCTCGAGAATTCGAGCTTGGTCGCAGGCGCTGGTTTCGGTACCGCCGGCGGGCGAGGCGGCTCGAACACGTGGATCGCCTCGAGCTGGGCCGGCGTCGCCTCGATCGTCTCCGCCGGGGCCGGATGCAGGAGGGGCGTGACGATCGAGAAGAGGAGCACGACGGTCGCCACAAGGATGAGATTGAAGGGCGCAAAGATGGTCGCGGAAACCGGGATGATGCCGATCTCCGATTCCAGGAAATGCCCCGGGGTCGCGACGAGGAGCGGCGCGGAAGCGGAGAGCCCGGCGTGCCACGTCGTGCCCATGCCGAGATACGCGGCCGCGAGAAGGAGCCTGTAATCGGCCCCCGCTCTTCGGCGTCCCAGCTCCCGGACGAGGACGGCGCTTCCCACGATACTGATCCCCCAATGAATCAGCGCGAGGATCATCGAGGAGAGCGCGACCAGAAGGATCGACTGGCGCGGCGTGCTAGGTCGCGACGCGAGCCACGCGAGCGCGCGTCTTACCGGAGGCGACACCGCGACGACGCTCCCGGTGAACATGATGAGGCACATCTGCATGGAAAAGGGGAGGAGCTCCCAGAACCCGTCCCCCCAGGCCGCCACGCACGTGAGGAAGGAGGCGCGGCCCGCCGTGACCCCGAGGAGCAGCACGATGAGCGTCAGGAGCCAAGCGATCGTGAAGGTCCCGGGCACCCAGCGCTGGGTCCAGTCCGTGAGCCGGGTTGCCGCGCGCGCAAATCGGGTGTGTATCGGCATGGCGGCCGCACGCTAGCAGATGGGTTCGAGGATGGCAACGCAGGTGGAAGCGGCGTAGAATGCCGGCCCATGAACGTCGAAGTGGCAGCCATCGGCTCGAAGAGAGCCGGCACGCCACTCCCCCACGTAGCCGACTACCTCCGCGCGATCGTGGACCTAGGCCGGCGCTCGTTCCGACCCGCCCTGCCCGCGCTCCTGCTCCTCTATTTCTACCGCCTCGCCATTGGCGTCTATATGGCGCTCTCGGACTACACCTATCCCGAGGGGGGAGACGCGATCGGCGCAATCCTGCCCCAGGTGGCGATCATGGGAACCTTTGTCCCGCTCCTGCTCCTGATCTATACGCCGTTTCTTCCTCTGCAGGACGGCCTCCTGCGCGGCCGCGGCGTGAGCTTCACCGCCGCGATCCGGCAGGTGTTCGAGGTCTCGTGGAATTTCATGCTTTCCGGAATCGCCCAGGTGCTGATTCTCTTCACGCCGTTCGTAGCGCTGTGCCTCGTGGCTGGAATCATGGTTTCGATCAGCGGGGCGGATCCCGAGGCGGCCCGCGTCGTCGCCATGGCGTTCGTGCTGCTGACGGGGTGCCTCTGGACGCTCGCCGGAGGCCTTTTCCTGATGTTCGCGACTCCCGCGGTCGTGCTCGACGGCGAGGGGCCGGTCCGGTCCATCTCGACGAGCATCCTTCTCGTGCGAGGGCACCTGGCGGGTCTCGTGGGCAGGCTCGTGGCCTTCGCGTTCGTCGCCACGATCGCCTATCTCTTCGCCATGATGCCCGCGGCGATTCTCACCGCCGCGGAACGGTCATCGGACGTCGTTTCCGTCCCGTTCAAGGTGGCGGGCGTGATCTGGTCGAGCGCGGTCGATACCCTCTCGTTCCCATTCTGGGTGGCCGCGCTCATGGTGCTCTACCGCGCCCTCGTCCCGCCCGCCGCCGACGCCCAGTCTCGCGCGGCCATGGCGATCGAGGCTGAATTCCGCCCGGCGTCGACAGCCCCTTTCGAATAGCGTCCCGTGTCCCCGCCCGCGGTGGTTCACTCCGACGGCTATTTCGCCGACATCGGCGCGCACGTTTTCCCGACCCGGAAGTTCCGCCTTGTTCGGGCGGAAATCGTGCGGCGGGGCCTTCTCGCCGACTCCGATATCCTCGGCCCCGGACGCGCGAGCTTGGAGCAGGTGCTTCGGGTCCACGATCGCGGGTACGTGGACAAGCTCGTCCAGGGACGCCTCTCCGTGCTCGAAGAGGCGGCGTTGGAGCTTCCGTACTCGAAGCAGCTCGTCGAAGCTTCGTTTTTGTGCGCCGGCGGCAGCATCCTCGCGGGACGCGAGGCGCTCACGCGCGGCGTCGGGATCAACCTGGGCGGCGGGTTTCATCACGCGTTCCCGGATCACGGCGAAGGGTTTTGCGTTTTCAACGACATCGCGATCGCGATCCGCGCGCTTCAGCACGAGGGGCTGATCCGCCGGGCCGCCGTGATCGACTTGGACGTGCATCAGGGGAACGGAACGGCCGCCATTTTCCGCGACGATCCAAGTGTCTTCACGTTCTCGATGCATGAGGAGCAGAATTACCCGGCGATCAAGCCACCGAGCGATCTCGACGTCGGATGGGACACCGGCACCCGAGGCGCGGAGTACCTTTCCGCGCTCGAGCGCCACGCGCCCGCAATCCTGGACCGCCACCGCCCGGACCTCGTCGCGTACGTCGCGGGGGCGGATCCTTTCGAGCAAGATCAGCTCGGCGGGTTGAAGCTGAGCCGCGAGGACCTTCGCAAGCGGGACCGCGTGGTGTTCGGCGCGTGCGCGGCGCGCGAAATCCCCGCTGTCGCGTT
>DASXTQ010000109.1:0-15719 GCA_036505295.1 Candidatus Eiseniibacteriota bacterium | reverse complement strand
AGGCGATGAAGCGGACCCTGGGGATGCGCCACTTCGACGTCCAGCTCGAAGGCGCCGCGGTCCTCCACCAGGGCAAGATCGCCGAGATGCGCACCGGCGAGGGCAAGACCCTCGTCGCGCCGCTGGCCGCCATCCTCAACTCGCTCACCGGACGGGGCGTCCATGTCGTGACGGTCAACGACTACCTCGCCCGCCGCGACCCGCAGTGGATGGGCCCGATCTTCCACTTCCTGGGCCTGACGGTGGGCATGATCCTGGGCCACCAGTCGGACGGTGGGGCCGCATCCTACGTGTTCGAGCCCGGCTTCCCGACGAACGACGAGCGCCTGATCGACCTCAAGCCGGTCAGCCGCCGCGAGGCGTACGCCGCGGACGTCACGTACGGCACGAACAACGAGTTCGGCTTCGACTACCTGCGCGACAACATGGCGCGACACCGCGAGCACCGCGTCCAGCGGGGCCACCATTACGCCATCATCGACGAGGTCGACTCGGTCCTGATCGACGAGGCGCGCACGCCGCTCATCATTTCGGGGCCCGTGGAGCACAGCATCCAGAAGTACGACGAGATGAAACCGGACGTGGAGCGGCTCGTGCGAACGCAGGGGCAGCTCGTGAACCGGATCCTGGCCGATGCCGAGGCCGTCCGGGAGGACTCCGAGAAGGAGTGGGAAGCGGGGTTCAAGCTCCTGCAAGTCAAGCGCGGGGCGCCGAAAAACAAGCGCTTCGGGAAGCTGGTCTCCGAGGAACCCGGGTTGAAGCGTCTCATCCAGCGCGTCGAGCTCGAGCTTTTGCGCGACAAGCGGATGCAGGAAGCGGATGAGGAGCTTTTCTATTCGATCGACGAGAAGAACCATTCGATCGATCTTTCGGAGAACGGGAGGGAGCTTCTTTCGCAGCGTGATCGGAATCTCTTCCTGCTTCCTGATCTTGCCACCGAGCTCAGCGCGATCGACGAGGAGGAAAGCCTGGAGCCGGGCGACAAGGTCGCGAAGAAACGCGACCTGGAGCGGGTCCACGCGGAGCGGAGCGAGCGCGTCCACAACATCCTTCAGCTGTTGCGGGCGTACTCCCTGTACGAGAAGGATGTGGAGTACGTCATCCAGGAAGGGAAGATCCTGATCGTGGATGAGTTCACCGGGCGGCTCATGCCGGGCCGGCGCTACTCCGATGGGCTCCACCAGGCGATCGAAGCCAAGGAAAACGTCCATGTGGAGGGGGAAACCCAGACGCTCGCCACGATCACCATCCAGAACTACTTCCGGCTCTTCCAAAAGCTTGCCGGCATGACCGGCACGGCCGAAACGGAGGCGCAGGAGTTCTGGCACACCTACAAGCGCGACGTCGTGGTGGTTCCCACGAACCAGCCGGTCCGCCGTGTCGACTACGACGATGTGATCTTCAAGACCCGGCGAGAAAAGTACAACTCGTTGGTCGAGGAGATCGCGGAGCTTCACACGAACCAGGTCCCGGTCCTCGTGGGCACCATCAGCGTGGAGGCTTCCGAGACGTTGAGCCGCCTCTTGAAGAGGCGAGGCATTCCGCACCACGTCCTGAACGCGAAGTACCACCAGCAGGAGGCGGAGATCATTGCGGGGGCCGGACGAAAGGGCGCCGTCACGATCGCGACCAACATGGCCGGTCGCGGGACCGACATCAAGCTCGAAGCCGGCGTGATCCGCTGCAACCGCGCCTGTTTCGCGGAATCGAAGAGCCAGCTCACCCACGGGATCTGGAAGGATGTCTTGTACTGCAAGGAGGAGATGCCCTGCGGGCTTCATATTCTGGGAACCGAGCGGCACGAGAGCCGGCGCATCGATCGCCAGCTCCGGGGCCGGGCGGGACGGCAGGGGGACCCCGGCTCCTCGCGTTTCTACCTCTCGCTCGAGGACGATTTGATGCGGCTCTTCGGGTCGGAGCGGATCGCCGGCATCATGGAGCGGCTCGGCGTTCAGGAAGGGGAGGTCATCGAGCACGGGCTCGTGACGCGCGCGATCGGCCGCGCGCAAAAACGCGTCGAGGCTCACAACTTCGACATACGCAAGCACCTCCTGGAGTACGACGACGTGATGAATCAGCAGCGCACCGTGATCTATGCCCAACGGCTCCGGGCGCTGGAAGAGGACGACTTGAAGGAGTCGGTCCTCGACATGATGGGGGAGATCGTTTCGGAGCGTGTCGCATCCTACCTCCCGACGAACGAGCGGTGGGACGAGGAGGACTTGAAACGACTCCTCAACGAAGTGAGCCAGCTGGTGCTTCGGGCCGTTCAGGTGCCCGACGCGGGCGACCGGCATCCTAGCGCAGAGGAAATCGAGGAATCGCTGCTGGAGACCGTCCGCGGCGCCTACGAGGAAAAGGAGCAGGAGATCTCGTCGCCGATCATGCGCGAGCTGGAGCGGCAGGTGTTCCTGAACGTCATCGACGAGCATTGGATGGACCATCTTCGCGAGATGGACCATCTTCGCGAGGGGATCGGGTTGCGCGCGTATGGCCAGCGCGATCCCCTCGTGGAATATAAGCGCGAGGCGTTCTCGATGTTTGAGGATCTGACGCACTCGATCCGTGAGGAAACCGTACGGACGCTCTTCCGCGCGAACCTCGTGATGGAGCCGACCCCCGGGGGGGGACCAGGACGTGCCCCCGACCGCGTGCCGCCTCCGGCCCTCGCGCGGTCGCTTCCGCGCGTCCGAGCGACGCCCCAATCCGAGTCGCACGCCGCGGTCTCCGCGTTCGGGACTCCGACGAAGGGCGAAGCAGCGTCGAATCCGGCCGGGGATTCGCCCCGGCGGGCCCCGTCGGTGACGCAGGAGCCTAAAGTTGGAAGAAACGATCCTTGCCCGTGCGGCAGCGGGAAGAAATACAAGAAATGTCACGGAGCCTAGCCAAGGAGGATGCCCATGGATGACAACGTTCGGGAAATCATGTTCCTCATCGTGGAGCAGTTGAAGGCTTACGTGGACGGGAACGAAGACGCTCTGCTGGAGCTCACGCAGGTCCTGGACTCGGGGCGTCACGACGCCGACGTTGTAAACCAAGCGTTCGAGATGATCTTTCGCGCGCTGGAGCCTTACTCACGCGAGGACTATCCAGGCGAAGCAAAACTTCCGCGCAAGAACGTTCGCGTGCCGACCGGACCGGAGCGGGCGCTGCTCTCCTCCCCCGCCTACACGTATTTCTTCCGGCTGAGCGAATCGGGCCGGGTGACGCCCGAGCAGTTCGAAGAGATCATGGCCCGGGCTCGCGAGGAGGGTCCCGCGCTGGACAGCGAAGCCAGGGCGGAGGAGCTCGCGACGGAAGTCCTGATCCACTGGTTCGATGAAGAGCATGGATTCCAGTTCGATCCCAGCTCCCCTCCGACCGCCCACTAGCGTGACGACGCGCAAGGCAAAGCCGAAGGCCAAGACGAGGCCCGCGAAACGAGACCGGGCGGCGGCGGCCGCCCCGGCCGCCAAGGCGGGCGCTGGCGGTGACAAGCGGAGGGGTAGTAAGAACCTCGTGATCGTCGAGTCGCCCGCCAAGGCGAGGACGATCGGGAAGTATCTCGGACCCGGGTTCGAGGTTCGAGCCTCGAACGGCCACGTGCGCGACCTGCCCAAGAGCAAGCTCGGCGTAGATATCGAGAACGGCTTTCAGCCTTCCTACATCCTCATCAAGGGGAAGGCGAAAATACTCAAGGACCTGAAGCAGAGCGCCCGGCTGGCGGCCACGATCTACCTCGCCCCCGACCCCGACCGGGAAGGGGAAGCAATCGCCTGGCATTTGGCCGAGACGCTCGGAAACGGATCGGACGGGAGAATACGCAGGCTAGCGTTCTACGAGATCACGAAGCGCGGGATCATGGAGGCGCTCGAGACTCCCCGTTCGATCGACATGAACAAGGTGCACGCGCAGCAGGCCCGGCGCGTTCTGGACCGCCTGGTCGGATACCAGGTGAGCCCCTTCCTCTGGAAAACGGTCCGCTACGGACTCTCCGCCGGACGGGTCCAATCGGTGGCGCTGAGATTGATCTGCGAGCGCGAGGAGGAGGTCCGCGCCTTCGTGCCGCGTGAGTATTGGACCCTCGACGCCGATCTCGCGACGCCGAACGACGAGCGCTTCCGCGCCCGGGTTCAGAAAAAGTCGGGCGAAAAGATCTCGCTCGAGAACGAAGCCCAGGCGAAAGCCGCGGCCGAGGAGCTGGGGAAGCAATCGTTCCGTGTCACCGGTGTCCGCACCCAGGAGAAGAGGCGAAATCCGCTTCCTCCCTTCATTACAAGCACGATGCAGCAGGAATCCTTTCAGAGGCTCCGCTTCAGCGCGCAGAAGACGATGGTGATCGCGCAGCAGCTCTATGAAGGCGTGGACGCCGGGACCGAGGGACCGACCGGGCTCATCACCTACATGCGCACGGACTCGACCCGGACGGCGCCCGATGCCCTGGCCGAGGTTCGCGATTTCATCCAGACGACGTTCGGCGCGGAATACCTGCCGGCCGAACCGCGGCATTTCCGGTCGCGGGAGACCTCTCAGGATGCGCACGAGGCGGTGCGCCCGACTGCCGTTGCCCGAACGCCCACGTCCATGAAGCGCCATCTGGAGTCCGACCAGTATCGGCTCTACGAGCTCATCTGGCAGCGCTTCGTCGCGTCGCAGATGAACCCCGCGCTCGTGCTCACGACCACGGCCGACATCATGGCGGGGGACTACCTCCTTCGCGCGTCGGGGAGCCGCGTCAAGTTCGACGGCTTCACGCGCGCGTATCACGCCACCCTGATCGAGGAAGCCGGCCCGGAGGCTTCCAAGCTCCCGCCGCTCAAGGAAGGGGAAATCCTGAGACAACTCGGCATCCATCCCGAGCAGCATTTCACCGAGCCGCCGCCGCGCTACACCGAGGCGAGCATCGTGAAGACGCTCGAGGAAAAGGGCATCGGGCGCCCGAGCACCTATGCCACGATCGTGGGCACGATCCTGACCCGCGATTATGTGCTCCGCGACCGAGGGAAGCTGACGCCGACCGAGCTGGGCATGACCGTGTGGAAGCTTCTGTCCCGGATGTTCGGCGACGTATTCGAAGTGGAATTCACGGCACGGCTGGAGCGGGAGCTGGATCGGGTGGAGACGGGGAAGGATGCCTGGGACCATGTGGTCGCCGATTTCTATGCGCCCTTCCAGAAGGACCTCACCGCCGCCGAGTCGCAACGCGAGAGCCTCAAAGCCTCCCTGGCGGAGGAATCCGACCGTGAGTGTCCCAAGTGCGGATCCAAGATGGTGAAGCGTTACGGGCGGAACGGGCCTTTCCTCGCCTGCCCGCGTTATCCCGAGTGCAAGACCACCATGCCGGTCGAGGAGGAGGCGGAAGGCGCGGAGGCGCCGACGCAGCCGTGCCCCACGTGCGGAAGCCCGATGCGAATCCGGTCCGGCCGGTTCGGCAAATTCCTCGCCTGCTCCCGCTACCCGGACTGCAAGGGGACGCGCCCGCTCGGGCTCGGCGTTCCTTGCCCCGACTGCAGCGTGGGCGAGCTGGTCGAGCGCCGGACGCGGAGGGGAAAGGCGTTCTTCGGCTGCAGCCGGTATCCGAGCTGCACCTTCGGTATCTGGGATCGGCCCATCCAGCAGGCATGCCCCTCATGCGCGTATCCGCTCCTCGTCCAGAAGCACACCAAGACGAAAGGCGACTACCTCCAGTGCCCGAAGTGCAAGACGCGCGTCGACGCCGAAGCTTCCGAGGCCGCGAGTGGAACGCTGGATCGCTGATTTCCTGCAGTACCTGCGCGAGCAGCGGCGCGCCGCGCCGGGCACCCTCCGCGCGTACCGCGACGATCTGACGCGATTCGCCGGGTTCGCGCGGGCGCGGCTTCGGCGCGAGGCGAGGGTTCCGGAGGACCTGACCCCCGAGCTCCTTGCCGCGTTTGCGGCCGCGCGCTCGCTCGAGAAGGCACGCCGCAAGAACCGCCCCATCTCGGCACGCACGCTCGGCCGCGCACTCGCCGCGCTCCGCTCGTTTCTTCGCTATCTGGAGCGCCGAGGAAAAACGACCGCCGCCCTGCGCGGCGCGCTCCCGCGGGTGAGCACGCCGCAGCCTCTCCCGGCGGCGATCTCCGAGCTGCCCTTGAACGAGCTCATGGATCGTGCGGCGGCCTCGGTCCAAGATGGCGACACCCGGGCGCTCCGGGCGCTGGTCGCGGCGGAGTGGCTGTACGGTTCCGGGCTCCGCCTGAGCGAACTGACCGGGCTCACGTGGAGCCGCTTCGATCCCCGGCGGCGCCTCGCGCGCGTGCTGGGGAAGGGAGGCAAGGAACGGGTCGTTCCCGTCGGAGCACGGGCCGCCGACACGCTCGCGCGGTACTGGACCGCGCTGGGCGTCAAGCCCGCACCCGCGCTCCATCTGATTCCAGGGCGCCGCGGGGCAGCGATCTCACCGCGTACGCTCGAGCGGGACATCCATGCGTTTCTGGGAGCGCTCGGTCCCAACGCTGCCAGCCATCCGCACGCGTTGCGTCACAGCTTCGCGACCCACCTCCTCGACAGGGGGGCGAACCTGCGCGCGGTCCAGGAGCTTCTGGGCCACCAAAATCTCGGGACCACTCAAATCTATACCCACGTGACCCGGCGACGTCTCAAAGCGGCCTACGCCCGCGCGCATCCGCGCGCGTGAGCCGGGTCCTGTGACGCGAACCCTACCGAGGAGCCTATGAAGCGCGATCTTGTCTCGTTTGCGGATCTCACCCGCGCCGATGTGGATCGGCTTTTCGCGACGGCGGCCCGTCTCAAGGCGGACCTTCGCGCGGGTCGGCGGCATCAGGAGCTGGATCAGCGCACGCTCGCTCTGATCTTCCACAAGCCCAGCTTGAGGACACGGCTCTCGTTCGAGGTGGCCATGACTCAGCTCGGCGGGTCCTCGGCCTTCATCACCGAGCGTGAGATCGGGATGGGCTCGCGCGAGCCGGTCTCTGACGTGGCGCGGGTCCTCTCGGGATACGTGGACGCCATCATGATCCGAACCTTCGACCACGACCTGGCCCAGGACCTCGCTCGTCACGCGAGCGTTCCGGTGATCAATGGACTCACGGATTGGCTTCATCCCTGCCAGATCCTCGCGGACCTCTTCACGCTGCGAGAGCACGGCGTGGACTTGGATCGGGCGGTGGTCGCCTACATCGGGGACGGGAACAACGTGGCAAACTCGTGGCTCGAGGCCACGAGGCTCTTCGGGCTCGAGATCCGTATCGCATGCCCCGAGGGTTACGAGCCCGATCCCAAATTGGCCGCTCAGTCGGGGAAGTCGGGACCGGGACGCGCGCGTGTGCTGCGATCGGCCGCGGAGGCAGCCCAGGGAGCCGATGTGCTCTATACCGACGTCTGGGCGAGCATGGGGCAGGAAGCGGAACGCGAGAAGCGTCTCCCGATCTTCCGCTCGTATCAGATCAATCGGTCGATCCTCCGGATGGCGAAGCCCGGCGCGTTCGTGATGCATTGTCTTCCGGCGCATCGTGGCGAAGAGATCACCGAAGACATCATGGAGGGGCCGCAGTCGATCATCTTTCCCCAGGCGGAGAACCGGATGCATTTGGAAAAGGCGGTCCTCTACGATTTCCTCCTCGGGAAAGCCTCGTCCGCGGGTGACTCGGGATCGAAGCCGAGGAGATCGAAGCCAAAGCGCCCGGCGCCCCGACCGCGCACAGGGAAGCGCGCGGGGGCATCCGCGACGCGGCCCGCGCGGAGCCGACGCGGGCGGTGACGCGACGCGCGGCCTTCGCCGTGGCGCTCGCCGCGGCCGCGCTTCTCGGCGGCTGCGCGAAACCGGACTTCCCGTCCGGGGGTCCGATCGACACGGTGCCTCCAAGGGTCCTGCTCACGACCCCGGCGGACAGCACGACGCGCGTTTCACCCCAGGCGGAGATCCAGGTCCTCTTCTCCGAGTCCATGGACCGCGTCAGCGTGCGGGATGGGTTCAAGATCTACCCGCCCCCCGGCGCGCCTTCGTATCACTGGAGCGGACGGCTGTTTCGCGTCTCTTGGGAAGCGCCGCTGCAGGCGAGCACGACCTATCAGGCGTTCTTGAGCGCCGGGGCCAAGGACACGCACGGCGTGCCGCTCGGCTCGCCGGTCACGATCCGATTCTCGACGGGCGATTCCCTCGCTCCCGGGCGCATTCGGGGCGTGGTCCGGGCCAAGACGCTCCCGACGAAGGGTGTGCCGATCTGGGCCTATCCGGATTCGCTCGGGCTGATCCCCGATTTCGGGAACGCCCTGCCGTCCTACGCGACGGAGACCGACACGTCCGCCGCCTATGCCTTGACCGGGCTCCCGCTCGGCCGCGGATTCACGATCCACGCCGTCTATGATATCAACCGAAACGGCGCGTTCGATTCGCTGACGGATATCGCCGCAAGCTATCCGACCGCGATCCGATTGACACGGGAGCGGCCGGTCGCCGATAGTATCAATCTGGTCGCGGTCGATCCGCGCGCGCCCGCGATCCTGACGGGAAGGATCAGCTCTCCCGATTCGACCGCCCGGTTCCGGGTCGAGGCCCGCGCTGATTCGGACACGACGTTCGTCCGTTTCGTGGAGCGGGTGGGCCCCGGGGACTATCTCTTGCGCGTGCCGCCCGGGCGATACCGGTTGCGAGCGCTTCGCATGCCCGGTGCCGCCGGAGCGCCCGCGGGTGAGACCCGCCGCGACGGAGTCCTGGATGCCCGCGCCGAGGAGCCGTACGAGCATATCGACTTCCGGCTCGAGGGGACGGCGCCCGTTCCTGCGCCCGTACAAGAGCCGCCACCGGAGCCCGAGGAGTAGTCATGGCCGATCCCAAGATGATGTTCGAGGGCTTGGCTGTCGCCCTGGTCACGCCGTACCGGAACGGATTGGTGGATCGCGACGCGCTCGCGCGGATCACGAATCACGTGATCGAGGGTGGAACCCGGGCGCTCTATCCCTGCGGCTGCACCGGGGAGGCGACGTCGCTTACGCGTGAGGAGCGCGAGCAGGTCATTCGCACGGTGATCGAAGCCGCGCGTGGCCGCGCGTCGGTGATCCCGGGAACCGGAACCGCCGTTACCTCCGAAACGATCGAGCTCTCTCAGGAAGCGATCCGGTTCGGCGCGGACGGCGTCATGGTCATCACCCCCTACTCGTGCAGGCCGACCCAGGAGGGGCTCCTCGCGCATTACCGCGCGGTTGCCGACCGGATCGACCGTCCCATGGTTCTCTACAACGTGCCGTCCCGAACGGGGGTCTCTCTGGCCCCCGAGACGATCGCGAAGCTGGCCGAGCACCCCCGCATCGCCGCGATCAAGGAGGCGAGCGGATCGCTCGATCAGGCGAGCGCGATCCGGGCGCGTTCCGGAATCGCGATCCTCGCCGGGGACGACGCCCTTTACCTGCCGCTTCTCGCGGTCGGAGCGAGGGGAGTCGTGTCGGTTGCGGGGCACCTGGTTCCGAGGGAAATGGACGCGATCCACGCGCACGTGTCCGCGGGACGCTTCGCCGAGGCGGAAACGATCCATCGAAAGCTTACGCCTCTGTTCCGTGCGCTCTTCCTCGAGACGAACCCGGCTCCGGTGAAACACGCGCTCATGCGCCTGGGCATGATGGCGGGGGAGCTGCGTCTGCCGCTCGTTCCGGTCCGGTCCGAGACCGCCGCCATCATCGAGCAGACGCTCGAGCGGATCGGGGTCGCGGCGCCCGTGCGATCGGGCGGCTGACCGCCGCGTGGCCGGAACCCCGATTCTCCTCTTCGGCGCCACGGGGCGCATGGGTCGGGCCGTGCGCGCCTGTCTGATCGAGTTTCCGGAGGCCTCCCTGCGCGCATGCGTCGCGCGGTCCCCGGACGATCTGGGCTGTCCGAAGGGGTGCGCGTGGATGACGCCCGAGGACTTGTTCGCCGGAGGCGGCGATGCGCTCCCGGCGGATTGCGTGGTCATCGACGTGAGCCTCGCCGCCGGCACGGCGCGGCTTCTCGACTGGGTCGAACGGACGCCGCGTGCCCTCGTGAGCGCGACCACCGGCCTCGGCGACTCGGATGAGAAGCGCGTCGCGGCGCTTAGCACCCGGGTTCCCATGGTCCGCGCGCGCAACCTGAGCGTCGGGAATTCGGTCGCCACAGCGATGCTCCGGTCGATCCCGGGCGCCGCAAGGAAGCTGTTCGAGGTCGATCTGGTCGAGCATCATCACGCCGCCAAGCGGGACGCTCCGAGCGGGACCGCGCTTGCGTGGGCCGCGCTCTTAGCACCGGGCGAGGTCCGCATTCATTCGATTCGCTCGGGCACCGTCGCCGGGATCCACCGGGTGATCTTCGCCGGTGCGGGGGAGACGCTGGAGGTCGTTCACACGGTTTCCGACCGCGCGGTCTTCGCGCGCGGTGCGCTCCGTGCCGCATGCTTCCTACATGGCAAGCCGCCCGGGCTCTACACGTTCGAGCAGACGCTCGCCGGTCCCTGACGAGGATTCAGGCAACGCCCATGCGCCTATCGCAGGCCTTCGTTCCGACACTGAAGGAAGATCCGGCCGACGCCGAGCTGATCAGCCACAAGCTGATGGTCCGGGCGGGAATGCTGCGCAAGCTCGCGGCCGGCGTCTACACCATCTTGCCGCTTGGGTGGCGCGTGACGCGCAAGGTAGCCCAAATCGTCCGTGAGGAGATGGACAAGGCGGGATGCCAGGAGCTGCTTCTCCCGATCCTCATGCCGGCCGAGCTGTGGAAGGAGACCGGCCGCTGGGAGAAGTATGGAAAGGAGCTCTTTCGCCAGAAGGATCGCCACGATCGGGAGTACGTTCTCGGACCCACCCATGAGGAAGCGATCACGGATCTCGTGCGAAACCACACCCGCTCCTATCGTGATCTGCCGCTGAATCTCTACCAGATTCAAACCAAGTTCCGGGATGAGATCCGCCCCCGGTTCGGCGTCATGCGCGCTCGCGAGTTCTTGATGAAGGACGGATATAGCTTCCATACCGATGAGGCGCAGCTCGCGGTCGCGTACGACCGCATGCGCGAGGCCTACGCCGCGGTGTTCCGCCGGTGCGGCCTGGAGTTCGTGATCGTCGAGGCGGATTCAGGGGCGATCGGCGGGGACGTGAACCATGAGTTCATGGTGACCGCCGACTCCGGGGAATCGCTGATCTTCTCCTCCCAGTGCGGCTACGCGGCCTCCTCCGAGAGCGCGAAATTCAAGATCGACCCCCTGCCGGCGGAACCGGTGGCCGCGCTCGAAACTCGGAGCACGCCGAGCCGGAAAACCGTCGAGGAGGTGGCCTCGTTTCTCTCGGTCGAGCCCGCGAGGCTCCTGAAATCGCTCGTCTTCTTCGGCGGGGACGAGGCGGTCCTCGCCGTGATCCCGGGAGATCGCGAGCTCAACGAAGCCAAGCTCTCGCGGGTGCTGGGGCATCCCGCGCCGCGGCTCGCGACGGGAGAGGAGATCGAGCGACTCACCGGCGGCCCGTTCGGTTTCACCGGCCCCGTCGGTCTCACCGGGAAACTCAGGACGATTCTCGACGTTTCCATCCAGGAGGGCCGGAACTTCGTGACCGGAGGAAATGCCCGCGACGTCCACCTGGTCAACGTGCGCGTGGAGCGCGATATTCCGGGCATGGAGCGGGCGGACCTGGCGACGGCGCGTGAGGGAGACCTATGCCCGCGATGCGGCGATCGAATGCGTCTGGGGCGGGGAATCGAAGTCGGGCACATCTTCAAACTGGGCCTCAAGTACTCCGAGCCGATGGGGGCGCGCTATCTGGACGCCGAGGGGAATGAGCGGATCATCGTGATGGGGACGTACGGCATCGGGATCACGCGGACGGTGGCGGCCGTGATCGAGCAGCTTCACGACGCGAACGGGATCGTCTGGCCGTACTCGATCGCGCCGTATCAGGTGCACATCGTGCCGGTGAACATGAATCACGATCCGACGCGGGAGGCGGCGGAAGCGATGTACGCGCGTCTCGTGGAGTCGGGGGTCGAGGTGATCTTGGACGACCGGGACGAGCGCCCCGGGGCGAAGTTCAAGGATGCCGACCTGATCGGGGTGCCGCTGCGAGTCACGATCGGGGAAAAAGGGCTGAAGGACGGCGTCGTCGAGCTTCGGGATCGCCGGACAGGAACAACCGACCGCGTTCCGGCCGGAGACGCGGCCGACGAATGCCGGAAAAGAGTCGGGGAGGAGCTTAGGAGGCTTTCGCGGTCCGGTTGACCATCCGGGCCAACCTGGACTTACGGCGATTGGCGACCGCCTTGTGTAGGACGCCCTTCCGTACGGCGCGATCCAATTTGGCAACCACGGATCGCATAAGCGGGCCATTGGCAGGCTCTTGACGCGCTTTCTTCAGAAGAGTCTTGAGCTCGGACTTCACGGCCAGATTTCGCTCCTGGTCGCGCAAATTCGTGTGGACTCTCTTTACAGCCGACTTGTGGCGAGGCATTCACTCCTCCAGGTTGGAATTTCAGGTAAGTATAAGCGGTTACCGTATCTGAGGATCAGCCGCCTGTCAAGATCCGAGACCGGCGCCGGAAGCGTGGTATACTTCTTCGGATGGCCCCGCGTCTCGGAAAACGACTAGATATTTCCCACGTTTCACCCCCTCCCGGCCGCGATCCGGAAGCGTTGCAGCGGAAGATCGCCTCGCTGCCAACCCTTCCGGGCGTGTACCTCTTCAAAGGGACGGGGAACAAGGTGCTCTATGTAGGGAAGGCGAAGCGGCTGGACCAGCGCGTTCGCTCGCACTTTCAGAGCCCCGACCAGATCGGTCCCAAGCAGGTCGCGCTCGTGCGCAGGGTCCAAGATCTGGATTACATCGCGGTCGATTCCGAAGGGGACGCCCTCCTCCTTGAGGCCACCCTCGTACGCGAGCATCAGCCTCCTTACAACATCCGGCTCAAGGACGACAAACGATACCCCTACATCCGCGTTTCGTGGCAGGAAGCCTACCCGCGCATGTCGCTCGTGCGCCGGATCGAGCGCGACGGCGGGCGATACTTCGGCCCCTACACCGAGGTCAAGGCGCTTCGAGATCTGCTGCGGATGACCCAGACCATTTTCCCGATGCGCTCCTGCCACGACATCGACGCGCACATCGCGGCCCACCGCGAGTGTCTCGACTTCCACATCGGCCGCTGCACCGGGCCCTGCATCGCCATGCAGTCGCACGCCGACTATCGCGCGATGGTCGACCAGTTCTGCGACTTTCTCGCGGGGAAACGGGAGGACGTGGTCCGGAGACTCCAGACGATGCAGGCGGACGCCGTCGCGCGCCGTGAGTACGAGCGCGCCGCGCGAATCCGCGATCAAACGCGTGGGATCGAGTCGATCCTGGCGCGTCAGCGCATGGTGGACCTGACCGGTCCGGAGGCGGATGTCGTCGGGGTCGCGCGCGAGGGGGAGGCGGCGTGCGCCGTGATCCTCAAAGTGCGTGAGCGCCGGGTCCTATCACGGGACGTCCGGTGGCTCCAGGGGACGGAGGCAGCGGACGAAGCCGAAATCCTCCGATCCTTTCTCACGCTGTATTACACGAGAGCGGAGCAGATCCCGGGCTGCGTGCTCCTCGAGGTGGAGCCGCGCGAGTTGAACTTGCTCGAACAGGTTCTTGCGACGATCTCGCCGACGCCGGTTCGTGTCCGGACCGCGCGCGGAGCCGTGGAGCGGGCGCTCGTGCGGACGGCGCGCCGGAACGCCTCGCTTCTCCTCGGGCGGGAATCCGAAGGGGAGGGGGAGAGGCCGCTCCGCCCCAACGAGTTCGACGAGGCGCTCGAGCTTCAGCGCGAGCTCGGGCTCACGCACCTGCCGCGGCGGATCCGCTGCTTCGACGTCTCCACGATTCAGGGCCGGCACACCGTGGCGTCGATGGTCACCTTCCGCGACGGATCGCCGTTCAAGACCGAATATCGGAGATTCAAGATCGAATCGGTGCCGGGCCAGGATGACTTCGCGTCGATGTCGGAGGCCGTGGCGCGACACGCCGCGAGGGTCGAAGCCGGGGAGATCGAGCCGGCGGACCTGATCGTGATCGATGGAGGGGTGGGCCAGCTCGAGACCGCGCGCCGGGCCGCGGCGGGGTCCCCGCTCGAAGCGGTTCCCTTCGTCGGGCTCGCGAAACGCCTTGAGGAAATCATGATTCCCGGCCGCCCCGACCCGCTGCTTCTGCCACGACGCTCTCCCGCCGTGAAACTCCTGATGCGGATTCGCGACGAAGCGCACCGCTTCGCGATCGGCTACCACCGCGCGCTCCGCACCAAGGCTGCGCGCGTCTCGGCGCTCGACCAGATTCCGGGGCTCGGTCCCAAGCGGCGGGCGCTCCTGTTGCGGAAGTTTGGATCGCTGGATCGGATACGGCGGCAGCCGGTCGACGCGATCGCCTCGGTCCCCGGAATCGGGCCGCGCATGGCCGAGCGCATTCTGCGGGGGGTTGGTCCAGCGAACGGGACGGCCCCGTGAGCGACATCCTCGAGGTTGCCGCGGCGAGCGTGACGACCGAACTGGGGCCTGTGTGGATCCTGGCGACCTCGGCCGGACTTCGCGGGCTGGGTCTGGGGGAGCGCGAGGCCCCTTCCGCGCGCGAAGCGCGAGCGCTCGGAATCCGCTATGTACAACGGCCGCGTTGGACCGATCCCACGCGGCGTGCGCTCGAGGATTACTTCGCGGGTCGCGAGCCCGCGCTCGACGTGAAACTCGACCTGGCCGAGGGCTCGCCATTCGAGCGGCGGGTGTGGGACGTCACGAGGCGGGTGAAGTACGGCACCGTGGTCTCCTATGGAACGCTTGCCGACCGCATCGGCGTTCCGGGAGGGGCGCGAGCGGTGGGGAACGCGCTCGGGAAGAACCCGGTTCCCATCGTCGTTCCGTGCCACCGCGTGATCCACGGCGACAAATCCATCGGTGGCTTCTCCAGCGGGCTCAAATGGAAGCGTTTTCTGCTGGAGCTGGAGCGAGGGCAGCTCGAACTCGGGTGGGAACGGGGGAGAGAGAAGGGAAGCAGAATCGCATGAAGCGCACCCCGACGCGGCCGTCGCGGGATGCGGGCGGTGCCCGGAGCGTGCTGGGGGAGCGGCTGAGACAGTTCCGGGAGCATTTGAGCCTGGAGCGTCGCCTCGGCGACAACACGGTCCGCGCCTACGTCCAAGATCTGGAGCAGTACGACGCCTTCCTTGTCGCCCGCCGCAAGCGCAGCGCGGCGGCGATCAAGGTCGAGGACGTGGAGGCGTACATGCAGGGCCGCGGGTGGGCCGCATCCACGGTGGCAAGGAAGATCGCCTCGCTCCGCGCGTTCCATGAGTTCTTGCGCCGGCGTGGCTTCGCGGAGGAGAATCCCGCGCTTCAAGTTCGGCCCCCTCGTAAGACGCGTCCACTCCCGGACGTGTTGAGTGTGGAGCAGGTGGAAGCGCTTCTGGGGACTCCCCGGGGCGAGGATCCGTCCTCGGTCCGGGATCGGGCGCTCCTCGAGCTCGCGTACGCGACGGGGCTGCGCGTGACCGAGCTCGTGCGGCTCACGTTGGAGGAGGTGGACCTGACGGAGGATGTGGTCCAATGCATGGGAAAGCGCTCGCGGGAGCGGATTGTTCCGTTCGGCGCGAAGGCCAAGCAGGCCCTGGTCCGATATCTCGAGGCGGCGCGCGGTCATTTTCTCAAGGACCGCAGCGAGCGGGCGATTTTCCTGACACGCCTTGGCCGGCGGTTTTCGCGCATGGGCTACTGGAAGCTGCTCGATCGATATCGCCGTGCAGCCGGAATCGACCAGCCGGTCTC
>DASXTQ010000108.1:0-3497 GCA_036505295.1 Candidatus Eiseniibacteriota bacterium | reverse complement strand
CGTCGCGACCTGGTCGCGCATCTCCGCCACCACTACTACTACCTGTTCCACCGCCCCGTCGCGACCGTCAAGACCACGTGGGGCTGCTGGTACAAGTGCAACTTCTGCTTCACGTGGCGGATCACCGATGGGACGCCCTACTCGCGAAGCCCCGAATCAATCGTCGAGGAGTTGGCGCAAATCGAGTCCGAGGACATCTACATCGTCGATGACATCTTCCTGATTCAGCCAAAGCGCCTCGCGCGGATCGCGACGCTCCTGCGAGAGCGCGACGTCCGCAAGAAGTACATCGTCTATGCTCGGGCGGACTTCATCGCGGAGCACGAAGACATCATCGCGGAGTGGGCGGAACTGGGCCTGTGCGCGGTGTTCATCGGGCTGGAGGCGGTCACGAACGCCGAGCTGGATTCCATGGAGAAGCGAAGCACGGTGGATTACAACCGCCGGGCGATCGCGGTGCTCCGGCGCCATGGGATCGACACGTACGGCTCGCTGATTACGCAACCGGACTATCTCCCCGAAGATTGGGAACGGCTCTGGCAGTTCATACGGGAGACAGGGCTGTACTATCTCAACATCTCGCCTTTGACACCGCTCCCGGGCACGATGATCTGGGACGAGTACAAGGACCGTCTCACCGTGCGCCGCCGCGCGCACGGGCTCTTCGACCTCTCGCACGTGCTCTTGCCGACGCGCATGCCGCTGCGGGCCTACTACCGCTCGCTCCTTTGGCTCTACGTGCGGACGTGCCTCGACATCGGCCGCGCGAAACGTCTGACGTTGCGGACGCGACCGCCCGTGTGGTCGCCCCGCTACCTCCGCCTCTGGGGCGGGGCGATCAAGATCTGGTTGCAGATGCGAAACGCGCATCTCCATCACTCCCCGCGCGAGATCGCGCGGGCGGAGGATCGCGGTCCCGAGCCGCCGGCTGTGGGGAGACGTTCGTTGGGGGAGGGACGCCCGGCGCCGCCGCGCTCGATCCCCATTGGGTCGGCGCCTTGACCGAGCGTTCGCTGATCCCTCCTCATCGCAAGGAGCAGAAGCTGCCGCCCCGGGATACCTTCATCGACGATCCGTTCTTCGGGTTCTTCGACGGGGGCCCGAGGGAGCCACGGACGAACGGGCTCGTCGATCTGCTCGGGGCGCGGCGTTGGTTCGACGTCGTCGGCTGGGGGATTCGGAGCGATCTCTATCTCTACCAGCAGCCGCTCTCGGGTCGATCGGGCCCGCGCGTCGCCTTGAACGGGCGGCCGATGCTCGTCCTCTCTTCCTACGATTACCTGGGCCTTATCGGCCACCCCGCGATTGAGTCGGCCGCGATCGGGGCGGTGCAGACGTTCGGCACGGGAACCGGCGGCGTGCGCCTCCTCACGGGCACGACCGATCTCCATCGCGGCCTCGAGCACGACCTTGCCAAGCTCCTCGGGACGGAAGGAGCGATCACCTTCTCGTCGGGGTATGCCGCGAACGTGGGGACGATGGCTTCGCTCTTCGGGCCGCGCGATCTCGTGCTCGCGGATTCGCGCATTCACCGAAGCCTCCTGGACGGTTGCGCCATGGCGCGAGTGCCCGTTCGCACCTTTCACCACAACGACATGGATTCCTTGCGCCAGGCGCTCGCCGTGCCTAAGCGACCGCGACGCACGCTCATCGCCGTCGAGGGGATCTACTCCATGGACGGAGATATCTGCCCGCTCCCCGACGTCGTGGCGCTGAAGCGCGAGTTCGATGCATTTCTCCTTGTGGACGAGGCCCACTCGCTGGGCGTTCTCGGATCGAGAGGAGGAGGCGTGGTCGAGCACTTCGGCATCCCTGGGGATGCCATAGACGTGCGTACAGGCTCCTTTTCCAAGGCGATCCCTTCCATGGGAGGTTTCGTTGGGGGCTCCCGGGAGTTGATCGTTTACCTCCAGCACGGCGTCGCTTCCTTCATGTTTTCCGGCGCGCTCTGCCCGGCAGCGGGTGCCGCCGCCCGTGCGGCGCTCGGTCTGATCGAGGTGGCTTCCGATCGCCGGGCGACCGCGTGGCGAAACGCATCGCGGCTTCGCGGCGGACTCTCGATTCGGGGCTACGACGTCGGAACGGGCGACACCCCCCTCATTCCGGTCATCGCCGGCGAAGACGAAGCGGCCTATCGCCTCGCGCGGGGCATCTGGGACCGGGGGGTGTGGACCACCGCGGTCGTATATCCGGCGGTTCCCCGCGGCCTCGCGAGGCTCCGGCTGTGCGCCACGGCAGCTCACTCGGAGCTCGACGTCGATGCGGCTCTCGAGGCATTCGGGAAGGAGCCCGCGGTGCGTCCTGTGCCCCGGGCGGTTTCCGTCGCGTGAGGGAAGTGCTCGAGGGGCGCCAGGACGGCTGGACGAGCGTTCGCACGGAGAATCGCTTCCGCTCCTCGATCCGCGACGGCGTGGAGGTCCACGCGAGTATCGCGGAGATCGACCCCGGCCTATGGGACTCCATCCTCGACCGCGACGATCTCCAGGCGACGCACCGTTTTGTTTCGACGTGCGAGGAGTCGGGGATCGAGGACGCAAGCTACCGTCACATCCTCGTCCACGCGGGCGGTCGGCTCGCCGGAACCGCTACCTTGAGCAGAATGAGCGTCTCGCTCGATCTGCTCGCGCCCCGCGCGGTCCGGTGGTCTATCTCCGCGGCGCGCCGGCTTCACCCCGGATTCTTGAAGGTTCCGGTGGTCTTTTGCGGCCTCCCCGTTTCGTTTGGCCAATCGTGCCTGCGATTCAATCCCTCGGGGGATCGAAGCCGCGTGGTGCGTGCCGTAACACAGGCAATGGCCGAGTTCGCCGGACAAGAGGGCGCGGCCGTGCTTTGTCTCAAGGAGTTCTCCGATGCGGAGGCCGGTCACCTCCACGCCCTCGAAGCCATGGGCTATATCCGCGCCCGAAGCCTGCCCGCCTGCCCGCTGCGCCTCGAATGGCGCACATTCGAGGAATACGTCGCCGCGTTGCGCGCTCCCTATCGGCGTCAGATTCTGGCCGACCTTCACACTCGAGGTGGCCGGGGAGTAGAGCTTCGGATCGTGGAGGACTTCTCCGCGGAAACCGAGCCGATCTTCGCGTTGTATGAGCAGGTCATTGATCGGGCGGAGTTCCGGCTGGAGCGCCTGAACCAGACTTTTCTGAAGCGCCTCAACGACAACCTCGGGCCCCAATCCCGGGCGCTCCTCTTGGAGGCGGAGGGTCGCCTTCTCGCCGTCGCCGTCCTTCTCTACACGCCACGCACGCTGACGTTCCTACTCGCCGGGATCGATTACGAGGCAAACCGAGAGCATCGAGCGTATCTCAACCTTGTCGCCGCAGTTGTAGCCGAAGGGATCCGAGTGGGGGCAGAAATCTTGGAATTGGGGCAGACCTCATACGCTCTCAAGACGCGCCTCGGCGGAAGGCCGGACCCACGGTGGATCTATCTCCGCGCGCGCTCACCGATCGCGCACCACGCCCTGCGGTCGACGGCCCCCGTGCTCTTCCCCGCCACCC
>DASXTQ010000107.1:0-41993 GCA_036505295.1 Candidatus Eiseniibacteriota bacterium | reverse complement strand
CGAGATCCCGCTTGTCTCCACGGCGGACGTTTCCTTCCTGCTCCTGATTTTCTTTCTTTCGACGACGATCTTCGCGACCCAGCGCGGCATCTCGCTCGAGCTGCCGGGCCTCGGGGAAGTGCCTCTCGTCGTCCAGCGATCAAAGACGGCGCGGGTCGAGGTTGCTGCGGACCAATCGGTGACGCTCGACAACGTGGCGGTCCCCATGGAAACGCTCGGCAACGCGATCCGAATGAAGCTGCGGGAACGGCCTGACCTGCTCCTGGTGCTCACCGTCGCGCCCTCGGCGCCATACGCCGCGCTTGTGAAGACGCTCGATCAGGTGAAGCTCGCCGGAGCCCGCCAGGTCTCGATCCAGACAGGGAGCGCCTCGTGAAGATCCGCCGCCGGGCGCGTCATCACAACGTGATCCCGACCGCCTCGATGGCGGACATCGCGATGCTCCTGCTGATTTTTTTTCTCAGCACGACGATCTTCAAGGCGCGCGAGGCGCTTTCGGTCCGGTTGCCCGGCGCGACGACCGGAGAGCGGATCCGTAAAGAAGAGGCGATCCGCCTCTGGGTCGGCCCGCGCGGCGATATCGCATTCAACGACGCGGCCGTTCCGATGGACCGCGTCGCGGAGGTTCTCGCCTCGAAGCTCGAGCGAAACCCGAGGCTCGCGATCGCGCTCTACGCCGACGCGAGCGTGCCCTACGGCACCGTGGCCCGCATCTTCGGCGAGATCGAGAAGGCGCGTGCTCCTCGCGTGATGCTGACGACGGAGCATCGTACCTCACCATGAGCCTGGGACTCCCGGATCCCCGGCGTTTGGAACGGAGTTACTACCGCCGGGTCGAGCTCTCGATTCTGATCGCGCTTGCGATCCACGCAGCCGCCATGGTGCTCGCCCCACCGTACGTCCCGAGGCCCTACAAGCTCGACGAGCGGCCGCTGCGTCTCGTGCTGGCTGCCGGTGGAGGGGAGACGGCGGGGCTGGCCGCAAGAGCCGCACCCTCCGAGGCGCCCCCCACGGCGGCCCGTCCGCTCACAAAGACCACCTCGCCTACGCTGACCCGGGAGCTGCGCTACACCCCGGAGGCCGTCCAGAGCCTCCCGCCGGCCGCACCGAGCGGGTCCGAGGGAGGCTCCGATCGAGCCGGGCAGGGCGCACCCGGGGCGGCCGGCGAGGCGGGTCCTTACGGGTCGGCGCCCGAGGTCTTTTACACCTTCGATGTACCCCCGAGAGTGGTCCGCAGCGTGGTGCCCGAGTACCCGGCGGCCGCGAAATCCCAGGGCGGGCAGGGGACGGTGGTCCTGAACGCGAACGTCGACGAGCGGGGCCGCGTGAAGCGCGTCTGGGTGGTGCAGGCGACGGCACCCGAGATTCTGATCCAGGCTGCGACCGACGCTTTGTATCGTTTCGAGTTCACTCCGGGTTCGGCGCGGGGAATACCCGTGAAGTGCACGGTTGCGGTTCCATTCAACTTTCGCCTGAACGTGCACCTATAATCCACTGGGGGGCATGATGAACGAGACTACCGTCCCGACCATCGACCGGGCTTCGGGCTCGGATGGCCCGGAAGCACCCGAAGTATCCGCCTTGGGGACGCTCATCGGCGTGTTCACCAAGCCCAAAGGCACGTTCCAGGCGCTTTCGGCCCGGCCGCGTATCCTCGCTCCGATCCTGGTACTCCTCGTCTCCCAGCTCGTTTTTGGTCTGGTGCTGGCACATTCCGGGATTCTTCGAAACGACACCGTGGCGAAGCTGGAGGCCAAGAACGCCCCTCCCGAGCAGATCGAGGCGGTGAGCAGGGTGATGGAGGGTCCGACCAAGTACGCGTTCGTGATCGGCGGCCCGGTGGTGCTCCTGTTTTCGCTGCTCGTCACGGCGGGCCTGCTCTATTTCATCGCGAACCTCATGCTCGGTGCCCGGCTCCGGTTCATCCATTACCTCTGCATCGCGGCGTACGGCGGGGTGGTCGGGATCGTCGATCAGATGACTCGGATGGGAATCGCGTTGGGGCGCGGAACGCTCCTCGTCAATCTGGGGGTCGGCGCTTTCATGGGCGAGGAATTGAGCCGCCTCATGCACGTGGCGGACACGGCCACCGATCCGCTTCTCCTCTGGGCCACCGCGATCGAGGCCCTGGGCGTTTCGGTGATGGCGCGGAAGAGCTTTGGCTTCGGGGTCATCGCGGTCTTGCCCGGCTTTCTCCTCCTCGTCTCTCTTTCGGCGTTTCAGCAGTGAACGGACCGCGTTTCGGAAACTCCCTCCCGGCGCGCGACGTAGGGGTGGGGTTACGGACCGACCAGGGGAGGTGTAGCGATGATCGAAGGGCCTAAGCCGCTTCGCGCGCAAGCGGCGTTGGTTACCGGGGTGATCGTGATCTGGGTGGCGTTGATGCCCCAAGCCCGCGCCGCGGCGCAGACGGTCGCCGATCAGGTCGGGCCGCCACCCGTGGCGGCCCGGGACAGCGTGCCGGCGGTCGGACCCGCCGCGGCATCTACTGGAGTTGGAGCGCTCGGGGGGGAGCGCTGGAGCCTGGCTCGGGTGGTCGCGGCTGCCCTCGAGGGGAACGTCGACGCGCGCGCGGCCCATGCGCGTACGGTGCAGGCGCGCGGCTCCGCGCTCCGGGCGTGGAGCGGCATTCTGCCCTCGGTGACGGGGCAACTGATTTACAATCACATTGTCCCGGACAAGCAGAGCTCGCTCACCGTCATCGACAGCATCTCGTTTCTCACGAAGCGGCGGCAGCTCCAGACGGCCGAGGCCGGCGTGCAGTCCAATCTCTTCAGCGTTCCGGCCTGGAGCGAGAAACGCCGGCAGAGCCTGCTACGCCGCGGGGCCGAAGAATCCGAGGCGGAGGCGCGGAACGGGGTCGTCTACGCGGTCAAGCAACAGTACTTCGCGCTGGTCAAGGCGGAGCGGTTGGCCGAGGTCGCCCGCGAATCGGAACGCTTGGCGCGGGACGAGGAAACGCGGGCCGAAGCGCTCTTTGAGGTTGGGACCGTCGCGCGCGGGGACGTGCTCAAGGCGCGCGCCCGCCGCGCCACGACCCAGCTCGACCGGATCCGCGCGGAAAACCAGATCGAGATTCAGCGTTCGAAGCTGAAGCAGATCATCGGCTTGAAACCCGGCACGGCGCTGGAAATCGATCCCACGCTGGGGGAAGGGGTCGCGCTTCCCGATTCCGGCGAATCCATCCGGACCGCGCTCTCGTCGCGGCCGGAGCTCTCGCGCGCGAGCGCGGTCGAGCGGGCGGCGCGGTCAGGGCTCTTCGGCGCCAGGGCGGAGCGGCTTCCGAAAGTGGTCGGCGATCTGGCCGTGGATCGCAGCAAGATCAGCGATCGTGTGGAAGTCTCCGGCTTCGGCGACCTCGACTTCGAGCGCTACGCGACCGAGTGGCAAGGAACCGTGCGGCTCACGCTGCCGTTCTTCGACGGGTTCGCTCTCGAGGGCGGAACGAAATCCGCGAAGGGGGCGCTCCTCGAGGCCGAGGCGCAGCGCCGCCAGCGCGAAGTGGACGTCGCCGTCGAGGTGCAGCAGGCGTGGCTTTCGATGCGCGAGGCGGTCCAGCGCATCGACGTCGCCAAGGAAGGGGTTGCCTCCGCCGAGGAGGACTACAGCTTCTCGAAGGGACGCTACGACCTGGGCGCGGGAACGTTCCTGGACCTGTTGAACGCCCAGGTGAATCTCGCCCAGGCGAAGCAAAGCTATGTGGAAGCGCTCGCGGACGCCCACGTCGCCGAGGCGGCGTTGGAACAGGCCGTTGGATCGCGGCGTTATTAGGTTAGCCAGGGGGTATCGGTAGATGAAGGGCCTTAAGCGGGGGCTCATCATCGGCGGGGGCGCGTTGCTCCTCGTCGCGATTGTAGTCGCCAACGTCTCGAAAGGACAGGGGGGACGCCTCGGCGTGCAAGCCGAGGACGCCAAAATGGGAGACATTTCCTCCACCGTTCGCGCGCCCGCCAAGGTCCAGCCGGAGACCATGGTCAAGATCAGCGCCAACGTCCCCGGGGAGGTCGTACGATTGGCGGTCAAGGAAGGGGACTCCGTTCGGAAAGGGCAGTTCCTGCTTCAGCTCGACGGTACCCAGTACCAAGCGCAGCTGCGTCAGAGCCAAGCGGCGCTCGACGCCGCGAAATCCGGCCTTCGGCTCTCCGAGGTCTCGCTGGAGCAGTCGGAGTCCCTGCTCAAGCGCAAGGAGTCGCTCTTCGAGCGAAAGCTGGTCTCTCCTGAGGAGATCGAAACCGCGCGCACGCAGCGGAACGCGGACAAGGCGCGGGTCGACGTGAACCGCGAGGAGGTCGCGCGTTCCGAAGCGGCGGTCCAGAGCGCGCAGGACAATCTGAGAAAGACCGTCTTCCATTCCCCCATCGACGGCACCGTCACCCAGCTCAACGTCGAGCGTGGCGAGATCGTGATGGTGGGCACGATGAACAATCCCGGCACCGTGATCTTGAGCGTTGCCGATCTCCGCCGCATGAAGGTGGAGGCGGACGTGGACGAGACGGACGTTGCCTCGATCCGGCTGGGCCAGACCGCCTCCGTCAAAGTCGATGCGCTCCCCGACACCACGCTCACGGGACAGGTCGCTGAAATCGCGAATTCGCCCAAGATGTCGGAGCTGGGGACGCAGGAGCAGCAGACCAACTTCGTCGTGGACGTCATGATCGACAACCCTCCCCCGACCCTCCGTCCGGGCATGACCGCCGACGTCGAGATCAAGACCGCGACGAAGAAGGGCATCCTCCACGTGCCGATCCAAGCCGTGGTGATCCGCACGGCCGAAGAGCTCGCGAAGGCGAAAGGTGGGAAACGGGGGCGCGGCGGCAAGACGGGCTCGGCCGCGGCAGCGGAGACGGCAGCCGCAGACGCGCCGGCCAAGAAGGACGAGGAGATCAAGGGCGTCTTCGTGATCGTGGACGGCGCGGCGCAGTTCCGCAAGGTGCGCACCGGGATCGCGAGCGACACGGATCTCGAGGTCTGGGGCGATCTCAAGCCAAAGGACAAGGTCATCATCGGACCGAACAAGGTGCTCCGCCAGCTCAAGCCGGGCAGCCGGGTGAAGCTCGAGGAGCCGAAAGCGAAGAAGGGCGAGAAACGGTGAACCAACCAGCTACCGCAGACGGCGCGCTCATCGAGCTCGCAGAGATCCACAAGGTCTATCAGATGGGTGCTTCGGAGGTGAACGCGCTCGACGGCGTTTCGCTCCAGATCAAGCGTGGAGAGTACGTCGCGATCATGGGGCCGTCCGGCTCCGGGAAGTCCACCCTCATGAACATCATCGGCTGCCTCGACACCCCCACGAGCGGCTCCTACAAGCTGCGCGGAACCGAGATCAGGGATCGAGACGACGACGAGCTGGCGCGAATCCGAAATCAGGAGGTCGGATTCATCTTCCAGACCTTCAACCTGCTCGCCCGAGCCGACGCGCTTCACAACGTGGAGCTGCCCCTGGTCTACGCGGGGCGTCCCAAGCGCGCTCGCCGGGAGCGCGCGCGCGAAATGCTCGGCCTGGTCGGACTCTCCGAGCGTATGCACCACCGCCCGAACGAGCTCTCGGGCGGCCAGCGCCAACGCGTCGCGATCGCGCGCGCCCTCGTCAACGAGCCATCGATCGTGCTCGCGGACGAGCCGACCGGAAACCTGGATTCGAAGACCGGACTCGAGATCATGGCCCTCTTAGACCAGGTCCACCAGGGAGGGAACACCGTGATCCTCGTGACCCACGAGGAGGACGTCGCGGCCAACGCGGAGCGCATCGTCCGGCTCCGAGACGGCAAGATCGAAAGCGATCAGGCCACCCGCCGCGCCGTGAGCGGCGCCCCGGCACCCACCACCCACTCCGGGTCCTTGCCCCCCTCCGGTTCATGACCCCGCTCGCGCGGCCCCGGCGCGAGTTCTGGGCCGCCCAGGGCGAGAATCTCAGGATCGCCCTCGACGCCCTTCGCGCGAACAAGCTGCGGTCCGTCCTTACGGTCATCGGCAACGTGGTCGCGGTCATGTCGGTGATCGCGGTGGTCGCGGTGATCGACGGCATGAACACCTACGTCAGCGAGAAGGTGCTCGAGCAGGGGCTCAAGGTGATTTACATCGACAAGTTCGGCCTCATCACGAACGAGGACGAGTGGCGCGAGGCGATGAAGCGCCACGACCTGACCCTGCTCGACGCGGAGGCCCTGAAGGGGCAATCGCGGCTCGCGAGCGAAGTGGTGGCACAGCTCGAGACGACGAAGCGGGTCCGTGCCGGCCGCATCGAGCTCCAGAACGTGCGAATCCTGGGCACGACCGAAGGGTACGAGGCGGTAGGCACCTACGAGATCGATCAGGGAAGGCCGCTCGAGGATGAGGAGATCGCGAAGCGCCGGCCGGTGTGCCTCCTCGGTTCCGAGTTGGCGCAACAGCTCTTTCCGGTCACGGATCCGATCGGCCAAGCGGTTCGGGTCGCCGGATATGAGCTGCGCGTCGCGGGTACGGTCGCGGCGCGCGGAAACGTGCTCGGCCAGAGTCAGGACAATTTCGTCCTCATTCCGTTCGGGCAGTTCCAGAAGATCTTCGGCCCCCACGAGTCGGTCTTGATTCTCGTGCGGGCGCGGCCGGGCGCCGATTTCGAGCGGGTGCAGGACGAGGCTCGGGTGATCCTCCGCGCGCGCCGCCACGTCCCTATCGGCAAGCCCGATGACTTCGCCATCAGCACCTCCGAGACATACATGTCGCTCTACGAGAGCCTCACGAAGGGCATCTTCGCGGCCACGATCGGGTTGGTCGCGATCTCCCTTCTCGTGGGCGGCATCGTCATCATGAACATCATGCTGGTCGCGGTGACCGAGCGGACCCGGGAGATCGGCATTCGGAAGGCATTGGGCGCGCGGCAGGGAGATCTTCTCTCCCAGTTCTTGAGCGAGACGGTGGTGCTCTCCTTCTTCGGTGGCTTGATCGGCGTCCTGGTGGGCGTTGCGATCGCGCTCCTGATTCGTCTCGCCACGCCGCTTCCCGCCTCGATTCAGCCTTGGTCGGTCGCGATCAGCCTGATCGTGGCGTCGTCGGTCGGACTCTTCTTCGGCGTCTACCCCGCGACCCGCGCCGCGAAGCTCGACCCGATCGTGGCGCTCCGCCAGGAGTAGCCGGTGGCGATCGACGTCCGCGAGGGAATCTCGATCGCGTTCCAAGCGATCCGGACGAACAAGCTCCGTTCGTTTCTGACCGTGCTGGGCGTCATCATCGGCGTGACGAGCATCATGGCGATCGTCTCCTTGATCGAAGGGTTGAATCGCAACATGAAGGCCCAGATCGCCTCGATCGGTTCGGACGTGTTGTACATCCGGCCGTTCCGCCCGGGGGCCTTCGTCGGCGGGTTTCCCGACAGCCTGAGGCGCCGCAAGTGGTTCACGATCGAGGACGCCGAGGCGATCCGCCGCACCTGTCCCGCGGTCCTGGCTGTAGCGCCGCTCAATTTCACCGAAGCGCGGCTCCGCTACCGCGAGACGGAGAGCCGGTTCACCAACGTCATCGGAACCACACCGGAATTCTTGGTCACGAACACCTGGGCGGTCGCGAACGGGCGCTTCTTCACGGAGACGGAAGTGGAGCACCGCGCCACCGTCTGCGTCCTCGGCAAGGACCACATCGAGGCGCTCTTCCCGCACGTGAACCCGATCGGAAAGACGATCTACATCGGCGGATATCCCTACACCGTGGCCGGGCAAGTGGAGGAGCGCGGGAAATTCATCGGGATGAGCCTCGACGATATCGTCCTGGTCCCCTACACGACCCTCGACAAGACCATGGGACCCCATCTCCGCATGGTCCTGAACGCGAAGCCGGTCTCGCCGGAGCTGATCGATACGGCCATTGACCAGATGACCGAGACGCTCCGCCGCCAGCGCAAGGTCACGTACCGCCAGGCGGACAACTTCGCGATTTTCACCGACCAATCGCTGGTGGACATCTACCACAAGATCACGGGAGCGTTTTATCTCGTCATGATGGTGATTTCGTCCATCGGACTCATGGTGGGAGGAATCGGAGTCATGAACATCATGCTGGTCTCGGTGACGGAGCGGACCCGCGAGATCGGGGTCCGCAAGGCGCTCGGTGCCCGGCGCCGCGACATCCTGTGGCAATTCCTGGTGGAAGCCATGACCCTCACGGGGACGGGCGGGGTTCTGGGCATCGTCCTCGGGATCGGCGTGGGCTTCCTGATCCACCTCGTGTCCCATTTCAGCTTCGCCGTGCCGTTGTGGGGGATGCTGCTCGGATTCTTTTCCTCGACCGTGATCGGGCTCTTCTTCGGGATCTACCCGGCCGTGAAGGCGGCGCAGCTCGACCCCGTCGATTCGCTCCGCTACGAGTAGCCCCGCCCTCGCCTTGACACGACCCAAGTCCGAGCCTACCCTCGCCTTCGCATGCGCCCGGCGATCCCCCTCCTCGCTCTCCTCCTCGGCCTCACGGGCTGTGGCGGCCCCGCACCAAGCGGGGAGCGGGCTTCCACGCTCGACCGGATCCTCGCCACCAAGGTCCTCCGCATCGGCATGAATCCGGGGTACGCGCCGTTCGAGATGGTCGATACGAACGGGAGCATCATCGGCTTCGATGCGGACGTCGCAAACTACGTGGCCGGGCAGCTCGGGAACGGCGTTCGGGTGGAGTTCCGGAAGAGCGACTGGGACCCGATCATCGCCAACCTCAACGCCGGCAAGTTCGACGTCATCGTCTCCGGCATGACCCGCACCCCGCAGCGGGCGTTGCGGTGTGATTTCACCGATCCCTATTTCGAGACGGGGCAGGCGCTCCTGGTAAACCGAGCTAAGCACAAACCGTCGCCGGGGCTCACGGTGCGCGACTTCGACCGGCCCGGCGTCGTCGTGGCGACGAAGCTCGGAACGACGGGGGAGATCGCGGCACGAAAGTTCTTCCGAGTGGCCACGGTCAAGACCATGGAGACCGAGTCCGACGCCGCGCTCGAGGTGGACGCGGGGCGGGCCGACCTCATGGTGTACGACCAGCCCTACATCGCGATCCGCGCCCAGGAATCACCGGCTCGGACCTTCGCCGTTCTCGATCCCTTCACCAAGGAGTATCTCGCGATGGCGGTTCGGAAAGGGGACACGGAGCTTCGCGATTGGCTCAATCTCGTGATCTTCGAGCTCAAGGCCAGCGGGACGTGGGACTCGCTCTACCAGACGTGGTTCGTGCGGATGCCCTGGCTCGCTCGGGTGAAGCGGCCGTCATCCTGATCCCTCCGTGTACACTTGGCACTGGGCTGAGCTCCCCCAATATGCTCCGCTGATCGCCGCAGCGACCGTCCGCACGCTCCAAATCTCCGTGGTCTCGATCCTGTTCGGGAGCGTTCTGGGTGTCGTCGCGGGGCTCATGCGCGTTCAGCCCCTCAAGCCGTTGCGGTTTCTCGCGGCAGCCTACGTCGAGCTTCTCCGGAATATTCCGCTGATGCTCGTCCTCTATCTGATCTATTTCGGAGCGGGCGCGTTTCTCACGGTGAGTCCGTTCTGGGCATCGGCGCTGGGGCTTTCCATCTTCGAGGGGGCCTACGTCGCCGAGATCGTCCGGGCAGGGATCGAATCGATCGACCGCGGGCAGATGGAGGCTGCCCGCTCGCTCGGCATGAGCTATTCCCAGAGCATGCTCCACATCGTGGCGCCGCAGGCCGCCCGGCGGTCGCTGCCTCCTTTGACGGGGCAGTTCGTCTCGCTCGTCAAGGACAGCTCGCTCGCGTCGCTCGTTTCCTACGAGGAGCTCATGTTGGTGGGGAGGCAGATCAATTCCAGAATCTTCTCTCCGTTTGAGGTCTTTCTGACGATCGGGGCGATTTACTTCGCGATCTGCCTCTTCCTCTCGCTCCTGTCACGCTGGCAGGAAGCCCGTCTCGCCCGTCCGTGAACCCGGAGCCGATGGTGGAAATGCGCGGCGTCTCCCGGCGGTTCCCGGGTGGACACTACGGGGTGCGCGGGATCACCCTGGAGGTGCAGCGCGGGGAAACTCTGGTCGTCATGGGGCCGAGCGGCTCCGGCAAGAGCACCCTCTTGCGCTGCGTCAACGGACTCGAGACCCTTGACGAGGGTGAGATCATCATCGACGGGATGCACGTGAACCATCTGACGACCGACTGGAACAAAGTGCGCGAGGAAGTGGGCATGGTCTTTCAGGGATTCCATCTGTTCCCGAACCGGACGGCGCTCGACAATCTGGTTCTCCCCCAGGTCGTGGTGAGGCGGAAGCCCAGGTCCGAGGCCAAGGCCACGGCGCTCCGTCTTCTCGACCGCGTGGGGCTGGGTGGGAAGGAGTTGCGTTACCCGGCGCAGCTCAGCGGAGGGGAGAAGCAGCGGGTCGCCATCGCCCGCTCGCTCGCGATGAGCCCCAAAGTGATGCTCTTCGACGAGCCAACCTCCGCGCTCGATCCGGAGATGATCCTCGAGGTGCTGGAGGTGATGCGGAGCCTCGCGCGGGATGGGATGACGATGCTCGTCGTGACGCACGAGATCGGCTTCGCGCGGGAAGTCGCGCAGCGGGCGGTCTTCCTCGACGCGGGGGTTCTCGTGGAGGCGGGCTTAGCCCGCGACCTGATCGACCGTCCCGAGACCTCCCGGTGCCGTGCGTTCATGCAACGGATCCTCCGCCGCCCGGAAGGAGGGACCGCAGCATGGACATGATCCGCATCCGGGGCGCGCGCGAGCACAACTTGAAAAACCTGAGTCTCGATATTCCGCGAAACGCGCTCGTGGTTCTGACCGGGGTCTCAGGATCGGGGAAGTCCTCGCTTGCCTTCGACACGCTCTATGCGGAGGGGCAGAGGCGTTACGTTGAGTCGCTCTCGGCGTACGCGCGGCAGTTCCTGGGTCAAATGGAAAAGCCCGACGTGGACCAGATCGAGGGGCTCTCACCGGCGATCTCGATCGAGCAGCGGACGGCGGGGCAGAATCCGCGCTCGACCGTGGCGACGGTGACCGAGATCTACGACTATCTGAGGCTCCTCTTCGCGCGCGTGGGGGTGCAACACTGCCTGAACTGCGGCCGGCCTATCCGCGGACAGACCGTCCAGGAGATGGTCGATCAGATCCTCGTGACGCACGCAGGGGACCGGGTTCAGATTCTCGCGCCGGTAATCCGTGGCCGGAAGGGGGAGTACCGGAAGGAGCTCGCGCAGTACCGAAAGCTCGGCTTCGTTCGGGCCCGGGTGGACGGGGTGTGGCACGAGCTCGAAGAGGAAATCCCGCTCGACAAGAAACGCAAGCACACGATCGAGATCCTGGTCGACCGTCTGGCCGCCGAGCCCGCGCGCCGGAGCCGCATGCACGAATCGATGGAGACCGCGGCCAAGCTCGCAGCCGGGCTGGTGCTCCTCATTCCCTCGAAGGGAGAAGAGGCGGTGCTCTCGAGCACCGCGGCGTGCCCCGTGTGCGGGGTCTCCTACGAGCCCCCCGAGCCCCGATCCTTCTCATTCAACAGTCCCTACGGCGCCTGCAACACCTGCGATGGACTCGGCACAACCTTTGAGATCGACCCAGACCTCGTGGTTCCGGATCGGAGGAAGTCGCTCCGCGAAGGCGCGGTCGTTGTGTGGGGGGACGCGGAGGGAACCTGGATCAAGGGCGTAATCCAGGCCTTCGCGAAGCGGATGAAGATCTCCATGGATACCCCCTTCGCCAAGCTCCCTGCGGTGGCGCAACAGGCGCTTCTGTACGGGCTTGGGGATGAAAAGCTCCAGTACAAGTTCAAACTCAGGAGCGGCAAGGTCTGGTCTCATAAGGGGCGGTTCCGGGGCGTGATCCCCGAGCTGATGCGCCGCTATCGCGATACCTCCTCCGACCAGGTACGCGCCCACATCGAGCAAAGCATGAGCAAGAAGCCCTGCCCTGCATGCGGCGGCGCGCGCCTGAAGCCCGAGTCGCTCGCCGTGCGCATCGCCGACCGGTCGATCGCCGATTGGACGCGGATGTCGGTCTCGCGCGCTCTCGGGTTCGTGGGTAGCATCGCGCTCGGGACGCGGGAGAGCGTCATCGCGGCTCCCATCCTGAAGGAGCTTCGCCAGAGGCTCGAATTCCTGGAGGACGTGGGCGTGGGTTACCTCACGCTCGACCGTGCCGCGGCCACGTTGGCGGGCGGCGAGGCCCAGCGCATACGCCTCGCCACCCAGATCGGATCCAGGCTCACAGGGGTGCTCTACATCCTGGACGAGCCGAGCGTCGGGCTTCACCCGCGCGACAACCGGAAGCTCCTGCGCACGCTGATCGCATTGCGCGATCTCGGGAACTCAGTCCTCGTCGTCGAGCACGACCGTGAGACCATGGAGGCCGCGGATCACATCGTCGATTTGGGCCCGGGCGCCGGGCGGCGGGGCGGCTACCTCGTGGCGCAGGGCACGATCGAAGCCATCCGGGAGGCGCCGGAGTCCCTCACCGGGCAGTATCTCTCGGGGGAGCGCGAGGTCGAAGTCCCGGAAACGCGGCGCCTCGGGAACGGCGAGTCGATCACGGTGGTCGGGGCGCGCGAGAACAACCTCAAGAAGGTCCGCGCGAAGTTTCCCCTTGGAACCTTCGTGTGCGTCACCGGCGTTTCCGGCTCCGGCAAGAGCACGCTCGTTCAGGACATTCTCTACCGCGCGCTCGCGCGACATTTCTACCAGGCCAAGGACACTCCAGGCGCCCACGACCGGATCGAGGGATTGCAGCATATCGACAAGGTCGTCGCGATCGATCAGTCCCCGATCGGGCGCACCCCGCGAAGCAATCCCGCGACCTACACCGGGGTCTTCAGCTTCATTCGGGATCTTTTCGCCGAGCTTCCGGAGGCCAAGGTCCGCGGGTACAAGCCGGGGAGGTTCAGCTTCAACGTGAAGGGAGGGCGCTGCGAAGCCTGCGCCGGGGAAGGGCTGGTGAAGATCGAAATGCACTTCCTACCCGACGTCTACGTAACGTGCGACGTTTGCCGTGCCAAGCGCTACAACCGGGAAACGCTCGAGGTGACGTTCAAGGGGAAGTCGATCGCCGACGTGCTCGAGCTCACGGTCGACGACGCGCTCGAGTTCTTGAGCGCGATACCCCCCGTGCGCAGGAAGCTCGAGACCCTGAGCGGGGTCGGGCTCGGCTATATCCACCTGGGGCAGCCGGCGACGACGCTCTCCGGCGGGGAAGCACAACGCGTCAAGCTCGCGACCGAGCTTTCGCGCGTCGAGACGGGGCGGACCCTCTATCTGCTGGACGAGCCCACGACCGGGCTCCACTTCGAGGACGTGTGTGCCCTGCTTCATGTCTTGAACCGCCTCGTCGACAAGGGAAACACCGTGATCGTGATCGAGCACAACCTGGACGTGATCCAGGCCGCGGATTGGATCGTGGACCTGGGGCCGGAAGGGGGAGACGAAGGGGGACGCGTGGTCGCCGAAGGCACACCTGAGGACGTGGCGTCCGCCTCCGGATCGCATACCGGAGAGGCGCTGCGCGCGCTCTTTCAAGGGAGGCGTCCCAAGAGCCTGGCGCGGGAGGCGGTGGTTTGAATTCGTCCTCGGATGTGATACCGTGATCGGTCTCGATTCTCCCTAATCCCAGGCGCAAATTGAGGATGCTCGACACCACATCGACGCTCAAACGGACGCCGTTTTACGCCCGCCACCTGGCCCTCGGCGCCAAGATGGTCCCCTTCGCCGGCTTCGAGATGCCCATTCAATACGAGGGCATCGTCGCCGAGCATCGCGCCGTTCGCGGAGGCGTCGGCGTGTTCGACGTATCCCACATGGGGGAGATTCGGCTGCGCGGACCGGGTGCTGAGGCGTACGCGAACCGTCTGGTCACAAACGAGGTCGCCGCGGTCCCCGACGGCAAGGCGGTCTACACGCCGATGTGCCTCGAATCGGGCGGCATCGTGGACGACCTCTTGGTGTACGCCACGGGAAGGGACCGGCTTCTCGTTGTGAACGCCGCCAACTTCGAGAAGGATCTCGCCTGGGTTCGCGCCCACGCCCCCTCGGACGTGACCGTCCATGATGAGAACGAGGACGTAGCCCAGCTCGCGGTGCAGGGTCCGGGAGCGGAGGACGTCCTGGCGCGCCTCTACGGGGACCGCGTGAAGAGCCTCGAGTTCTACACCTTCTTCGAGGAAGGATCGGGGAGGGACTGGCGCCTCGTCTCCCGAACCGGCTATACCGGCGAGGACGGGTTCGAGGTGTACGTGCGGCCATCGCGCGCCCTCGAAACTTGGGACCGCATCTTCGAGGCCGGCGCTCCGGCCCTGATTCGCCCGATCGGACTCGGAGCGCGCGACACCCTGCGCCTGGAAATGGGCTATTGCCTTTACGGGAACGACATCGACGAGACCACGAACCCGCTGGAGGCGGGACTCGCATGGACGGTTCGGTTCGATAAGGAGGAGTTCATCGGGAAAGGGCCGCTGGTCGCAGCGCAACGCGACGGCGTCGGCCGCAAGCTGGTGGGGCTCGTGCTCGACGGAGAACGCATCCCGCGCCACGGGTTCGAAGTCTCGGCACAGGGACGCACCGTGGGCACGGTCACGAGCGGGTCCATGGGGATCAGCATCGGGAAGCCGGTGGCGATGGCGTACACGGACAAGGACCACACGCGCCGGGGATTGAAGCTCGAGGTGCGCACCCGCGGGCAGGAAACGCCCGCGACCGTGACGGGGAGGCCCATGTACACGAGGGGCAGCGTGCGTGCACCCAAACCCAGGAGAGCGGAATGAAGGTCCCCAAGGATCTGCGGTATACCAAGGAGCACGAGTGGGTGCGGGCGACCGGCCAGGAAGCGGAGGTGGGCATCACGGATTTCGCGCAAGGAGAGCTTGGAGATGTCGTGTTCGTGGAGCTGCCGCCGGTCGGCGCGCGCGTGACACAGATGAAGAGCTTCGGGACGATTGATGCAGTCAAGACCGTGAGTGATCTCTTCGCACCGGTTTCGGGGGAGGTTATCGCGGTCAACACGGAGCTGAAAGAGAATCCCGCGCTGATCAACCAATCCCCGTACGAGAAGGGTTGGATGATTCGGATCCGGGTCGCGAACCCCGCCGAGATCGAGTCGCTCTTGAGCGCGGACGCGTACGAAAAGGCGCTGGGGGCGCACGCGTGAGCTACGTCGGGCGAAGCGAGGCGGAGCGCCGCGTGATGTTGAAACAAATCGGCGCCGAGAGCGTCGAGGCGCTTTGGGCGTCGATCCCGTCGGAGTTCCGCGTCCAGGGCTCCTTGCCGCTCGATCCGCCGCTTGCCGAATACGAGATCACGCGCCACTTCGCGCAGTGGGCCGAGGCGAACGCCGATGCGAATCAGTACGCCTGCTTCCTCGGAGCCGGGATCTACGACCACTTCATCCCGGCCGCGGTGCGTTCCCTCCTTTCCCGATCCGAGTTCGCGACCGCCTACACGCCGTACCAGCCGGAGGTGTCTCAGGGTACCCTCCAGACTATTTTCGAGTACCAGTCGATGATCTGTGAGCTGACCGGAATGGAAGTCGCGAATGCCTCCATGTACGACGGCGCGACCGCGTGCGCGGAGGCTGCGCTCATGGCGACCGCCGCCACGGGCCGGCGCGTCGTGCTCGTCTCCCAGGGCGTCCATCCGCACTTCCGCGAGGTCATTCGCACCTATGCTTCCGCGGGCTCGTTCGACGTGCGCGATGTGCCGATGGATCACGGCGCGACCCCGGCGGCTGGGCTCAAGCGGATGCTCTCTCCTGAGATCGCGGCCGTGCTCTGGGCGCAACCGAACTTCGAGGGGATCGTCGAGGACGGGGCCGCGCTGACGGAAGCGGCCCACGCGGCCGGAGCCTATTCGATCGCGTCGGCGGACCCGGTCGCGCTCGCGCTGCTCAAGCCGCCGGGTCGTGACGGCGCCGACATCGTCGTCGGGGAGGGCCAGCCGCTCGGAGTCCCCATGGGATATGGCGGACCGCTCGTCGGTTTCTTCTCGATCCGGAAGTCGGACGTGCGGCGCCTTCCGGGCCGGCTCGCCGGAGCCACGGTCGACCTGGACGGTCGCCGTGGATTCGTGCTCACGCTTCAGACCCGCGAGCAGCACATCCGCCGGGAGCGAGCCACGTCGAACATCTGCACAAACCAGGCTCTGATGGCGCTTGCCAACACCATTCACTTAGCGCTCCTCGGCGCGCAGGGCATGCGCGATGTCGCGACCCAGTCGCTGGAGAAGGCGCACTACTTAGCGCGGCGTGCGGCCCAGGTTCCGGGGGTCTCGCTCGCGAACGGGGAGGGGGCCTTTTTCCGTGAATTCGTGCTCCGTTTGCCAGGGCCCGCGACCGGCTTTCTTCGCGCGGCCGAGAAGCGGCGCATTCTCGCAGGGGTTCCACTCTCTCGCTTCGATCGCGCCCGTCCCGCCGACCTTCTGGTCGCAGCCACGGAAAAACGGACGCGCGAGGAGATGGACCGCTACGTGGACGCGCTTGCGGAGTGGGCACGGCATCCGGCCCAAGCGCCTGTCGAGGAGGCCGCGTGCCGGAGCTGACGCTGCGCGAGCTTTCCGTGAAGGAGCACCGGGGGCCCAGGCTCGCCCCGCTCGACGTTCCGGCCGAAGGCGCCGAGCGGCTCCTGCCGCGCGAGCGGCTGAGGGGCGAGGCCCCCGCGCTCCCGGAGATCCCCGAGCCCGCGGTCGTGCGCCACTTCGTCAATCTCTCGGTCTTGAATCACCACATCGACAAGGCCATCTATCCGCTCGGATCCTGCACCATGAAGTACAACCCGAAGCTGAACGACGAAATGGCTCAAATGCCGGGACTTCAGGCGATCCATCCGCTCCAGCCCGAAGGTCTTTCGCAAGGCGCGCTGGCGGTCATCTGGGAGCTTCACGAGCGGCTCCAGGTGATCATGGGCATGCCCGCGATCACGACCCAGCCGGCGGCCGGCGCCCAGTGCGAGCTGACCGCGATCCTCATGACCCGTGCCTATCACGCCGAGCGCGGCAATCCCCGCGAAGAGGTGATCGTGCCCGATTCGGCGCACGGCACGAATCCTTCGACGGTACACCAGGTCGGCTATCGGGTCGTGACCGTCCCATCGGGTCCCGACGGCTGCGTCGACATTGGGGCGCTGAAGAGGGAGGTCTCGGGAAAGACGGCGGCGCTCATGCTCACGAACCCGAACACGCTCGGGATCTTCGAGCGCAACGTGGGGGAAATCGCGCGGATCGTGCACGGCGCGGGCGGTCTCCTCTACCTGGACGGGGCCAACCTGAACGCGATGGTCGGGCTCGCGAATCCAGGCTCGATGGGATTCGACTTCGCGCATATCAACCTTCACAAGACCTTCTCCACGCCGCACGGGGGCGGCGGCCCGGGCGGTGGAGTCCTTTGTGTGCGTGAGGAGCTCGCGCCGTACCTTCCGGCCCCGGTGCTGGAGCGGGCGGGAGACAGGTACCAGTGGAGCTACGACCGGCCGCGCTCGATCGGCCGGGTTCACTCTTATTACGGCAATTTCGGAATGATCGTTCGCGCGCTCTGCTACGTGAAGAGCCTGGGCGCGGAGGGGCTCGCGGAGGTGAGCCGCGAAGCCATCGTGAACGCGAACTACCTGAAGGCCAGGCTCAAGGACGCGTTCACGCCGTCCCACGAGGGCTATTGCATGCACGAGTTCGTTCTCTCGGCCGCGCGCCAGAAGGCGCGGGGCGTGCGTGCCCTGGATCTGGCAAAACGCATCCTGGATTTCGGCATGCACGCGCCCACGACGTACTTCCCGCTGATCGTCGACGAGGCGCTGATGATCGAGCCAACCGAAACGGAGACCAAGGCGAGCTTGGACGCGTTCGCGGAGGCGCTCCTCACGATCGACCGTGAGTCGAAGGAGGACCCGGAGCGCGTGAAACGGGCGCCGACGCAGACACCGGTCAAGCGTCTGGACGAGGCGCGCGCGGCGCGGAAGCTGACGCTGACGTGGCGGGATCTCGAGGCCGAGGGTGGCGGAGCCTGAGCGGAGCGCCTCCGCCCCGCCGGCGGATTCGCTCGAATGGTCGGTCTGGCCGGCGCGCGAGAAGCCCTGGACCGCGGCCGTGCTGCTGGGTTCGCTCGTGGTGCTCGGGGTCGTGATCGCGCAGGGGACCGGGGACAAGGTCCTCGGTGTCGCGGCTCCGGTCTTCGTGCTCGCGTCCGTGGGCTCTTTCATCGCGAAGACTGAGTACCGGCTCTCGCCGGACGCGATCGAGGTGAGGACCCTCGGGGTCGTGAGGAGCAGGCCGTGGGCCGAGATGCGGCGCGCGACCGTAGACCGGAACGGGGTTTTTCTGAGCCCCTTCGAGAAGCGAAGCTGGCTCGAGGCGTACCGCGGCGTCCGGCTTCCCTTCGGAGGAAATCGAGATCAGGTTCTGGCGTTTGTGGAATCGAGGGTCAAAACCTCCGGCAATGACGGAGGAGAGCCCGGGTCGGGACGCAGGGGCCAGGGACGGCGAAAAGCGTCCGCCCCGGACGCCGGAAGATGAGGCGCTCTTGGGGCGCCTCGCGGATCTGACGGTCCGCCACCGGATGACCGTGCCTGCGATCTTCTTCCTCGAGAGCGTGAAGCCTCTCTCCTTCGTGGGGAGCCAGGCCCTTCACTTTTTCGAGCCGATGGTGCGGGCCTTCTTCAACGTCCAGGACTACGAGCGCTTCGCGCTCATGATGGAGCGGCGGGAAAACCTCGAGGCGCTGCTCGTCAAGATCGAGGCGCGCGACGACGAGGCGCGGTCGCGCGAGGCGGAGCGGCGGGCGCGCGACCGTGCGGAACGCCGGGCACGCAAGCAGGGAAAGGAAGGTTCGTGACTTCGATCGATCCCGCTACCCTGAACTCAATCCTCGCGACCGATTGCGGCAGCACGACCACGAAGGCGATCCTGATCGAGCGGCGCGGGTCGGAATACCGGCTCATCGTCCGCGGGGAGGCGCCGACCACCGTCGAAGCGCCCTTCGAGGACGTCACCCGCGGCGTGCTGAACGCGATCATGGAGGTGGAGGAGCTGGCCGGAAGAAAGATCCTGGACGGCGAGCGGATCATCACACCCCACCACGGCAACGAGGGGGTGGACCTCTACATCTCCACGTCGAGCGCGGGGGGCGGGCTCCAGATGATGGTTTCCGGCGTCGTGAAGAGCATGACCGGCGAGAGCGCGCAGCGCGCCGCGCTGGGCGCCGGCGCCATCGTGATGGACGTGATCGCGAGCAACGACGGCCGGCTCCCGCATCAGAAGATCAAACGGATTCGGCACCTGAGACCCGACATGATCCTCCTCTCCGGAGGCGTCGACGGCGGCACCACGTCGCACGTGGCCGAGATGGCCGAGCTCTTGGCCGCCGCGGATCCGAAGGCGAGGCTCGGGGCCGGCTATGAGCTTCCGGTGATCTACGCCGGGAACAAGGACGCTGTCGACATCGTGAAGGAGCGGCTCGGGAAGAAGGTCGCGTTGGTGATCACCGAGAACCTCCGTCCGGTGCTCGAGCGCGAGAATCTGGGCCCGGCCCGAGACAAGATCCACGATCTTTTCATGGAGCACGTGATGGCGCATGCGCCCGGATACCGGAAGCTCATGACCTGGAGCCCGGTTCCGATCATGCCGACCCCGGGGGCCGTCGGCCTCATCATCGAGACGATCGCTCGCGAGGAGAAGATCCAGGTGATCGGCGTCGATATTGGGGGCGCGACGACCGACGTGTTCTCGGTCTTCCAGGGGGTGTTCAACCGGACGGTGAGCGCGAACCTCGGGATGAGCTACAGCGTCTCCAACGTGCTCGTCGAAGCAGGGCTCCCGAACATCCTGCGATGGGTACCCTTCGAGATCGATGAGCGGGACCTGAGAAACCGGATCAAGAACAAGATGATCCGCCCGACAACCATTCCACAATCGCTCGAGGAGCTGATCATCGAGCAGGCGATCGCGCGTGAAGCGCTCCGGCTCGCCTTCGAGCAGCACAAATCGCTCGCGGTGGGCCTGAAGGGCGTGCAGCAGGAGCGGACGATCTCCGATACGTTCGAGCAGACGGCGAGCGGCGAGACCCTGGTCCGTCTCGATCACCTGGATCTCCTCGTCGGAAGCGGCGGGGTCTTGTCGCACGCTCCGCGCCGATCCCAGGCAGCGCTCATGATGCTCGATTCCTTCCTCCCGGAGCACATCACGGAGCTGGCCGTTGACTCGATATTCATGATGCCTCAGCTCGGCGTGCTGTCGACCGTGCACCCGCGCGCCGCCAAGGAGGTGTTCGAGAAGGACTGCTTGATCCGCCTGGGCAGCAGCGTCGCGCCGGTCGGACCCGGCAAAGAGGGCGCGACCGCGCTCCGCGTGAGCCTCGAGCTTCCGGGTGGGAGGTCGGAGGAGTTCTCGATCCCGTACGGAGCCCTCCGCCTCGTGCCCCTTGGATTGGGGGAGAGCGCCAAAGCGACCCTCCGCCCCGAGAAGGGGTTCGACGTCGGGGGAGGCAGAGGAAGGGAACGCGTGGTCACCCTCAAGGGTGGCGAGGTGGGCCTCATCTTCGATTGCCGCGGCCGGCAGCCGTTCCGTCTCCCCGAGGACCGCTCGGCACGGATCGCAAAGCTGAACCAATGGAACGAAGCGCTCCGGATCTACCCCCCCCGAGGCACTTCGAAGGTTCCGGAGGGGGAGCCCGCGACGATGGCGGGGGCCTGAGGCATGGCTCATTCCTACACACCGGGGCTCAAGGTTTCCGCGTTCACGAAGCTCAGGCGCGAACGAAAGCTCCCTCTGGCCGGCCAGGTGGTGGTCTCCCTCGGCCAGCGCGTGACCGCGGAGACCATCGTGGCGCGCACCGAGCTTCCAGGGAACGTGCAAACCGTGAACGTGGCGAACCTCCTAGGCGTGCTCCCCGAGGACGTTGAGGAGTGCCTCACGAAGCCTCCCGGCTCGAAGGTGGAGAAGGGAGAGGTCTTCGCCGAGAGCCGCTCCTTCTTCGGACTCTTCCGCTCCAAATGCCACGCTCCTGTCCGGGGCACGATCGAGAGCGTCTCCAAGGTCACGGGGCAGGTCCTTCTACGTGAGGAGCCGATTCCCGTCGAGGTGGACGCGTACGTCGACGGGACGATCGCCGAAATTCATCCGCGCTCGGGCGTGACGGTGGAGACGCAGGGCACCTTCATCCAAGGGATCTTTGGCGTCGGGGGGGAAACGTGCGGGGAGCTCCACGTGTGCGCGCCGAGCCCGGGCGAGCCGCTTGACGACCGTGCGATCGGCGAGCCGTGCCGCGGCAAGATCCTCGTGGGTGGCTCCTACGTGACCACCGCGGTTCTTCGCAAGGCGATCGCGCACGGGGTCAAAGCGGTGGTCGTCGGCGGATTCGACGATCACGACTTGAGGGAGCTCCTGGGTTACGACCTGGGCGTCGCCATTACCGGCTCGGAGGAGATCGGAATCACGCTGATCGTCACGGAGGGCTTCGGCTCGATTCCTATGGCCGGCCGGACCTTCGAGCTTTTGCGGTCGTGCGAGGGGCGGCGCGTGTCCGTGAGCGGGGCGACCCAGATCCGCGCGGGGGTTCTGCGGCCCGAGATCGTGGCGCCGCGACTCGATGAGGCGGTGCCACGCGACAGCGGTGAGGGCTCGGTGGAAGAAGGGCTCAAGACGGGGGACACGGTCCGGGTCATCCGCCAGCCCTATTTCGGCAGGATCGGTCGGGTCACCGCGCTCCCACCCGAGCTGATGCCGCTCGAGACGGAGGCCAAGGTGCGCGTCCTCGAGGTCGATTTCGGCAACGGGTCCAGGGCGCTTCTCCCGCGCGCCAACGTCGAAATGATCGAATCGTGAGCCCTTGTAGCTTGACATCGGCAAGCCCAGCGCCTACCGTCCGCCTCGTACGATTGCCGGTTCAACCCATGAGGAACCGCATCGGCGTGTTCGCCTCGGCCCGATTCCTGGTATGCCGCCCGCGTGCGGCGGAGACTGGATGCCGCTGACGTCGTCCGCGCCATTCCGGTTTCTCCGCGGGAAGAACGCTGCAGCATCGATTCTCGTTCTGTCCCTCGGCCTTTTCCCACCCGCTCTGGCCGCGTTTCCTCTTCAGGCGACCGACATACCCAACGACGGCGGCTCGAGGATCGGGCTGAGCTGGCGCCCGCCTCCCAATCCGCCGGCCCAATGGGTCGTTCTTCGTTCTCAGCCGGAGAAACCGTTCGCCCCGATCGATACGATCGGGGGGGATCAGGCCGCCTTTACGGATGAGACCGCGCGGAACGGCATCCCCTACCAATACAGACTCGTCGCGCTGAACGACTCGGGCTTCTTATCCGACGAGTCGCCCTCCGCGACGGCGCGGGCGAGCTGGTTCGATACGGCGAAAACAAACGTGGCCGTCGTGATCGCCCTATTTCTCGCGCTGGTGCTTTATTACATCTCGCAGGCCGAACGCGGGAAGAAGTGGACCTTCCGAACGATCGCGGGACTGAACGCGATCGAGGAGGCGATCGGGCGCTCGACCGAAATGGGGAAGGGCGTCCTGTACGTGCCCGGGGTCCAGGACATCGACGACATCCAGACGATCGCGAGCATGATCATTCTCGGGAATGTCGCGCGCATGGCTGCCAAGTACGAGACGCAGCTCCTGGTGCCGACCCCCTCTCCCGCCGTCTACACCGTGGCGGACGAGGTCGTGAAGGGAGCCTACTCCGACGTGGGCCGGGTCGATGCGTACCGGTCGGATCAGGTGCGATACATCACGACCGAGCAGTTCGCGTACGTCGCCGCGGTGAACGGGATCATGCTCCGGGAGCGGCCGGCGGCGAACCTGCTCCTGGGCGCGTTCTTCGCCGAATCGCTCCTGCTTGCGGAAACGGGGCACGAGATCGGAGCGATTCAGATCGCCGGCACCGCGAACGTTCACCAGCTCCCCTTCTTTGTCGTCGCGTGCGATTACACGCTCATCGGCGAGGAGTACTACGCGGCGAGCGCGTATCTATCCAAGGATGCCCGGCTGCTCGGAAGCCTCAAGGCTTCGGACACGGTGAAGATCCTCCTCGTCATCACGATCGTCGTCGGCTCGGTGCTGCTGACCATGGGGCATTCCTGGCTGGCAGAGTTCTTCGCGACGCAATGAGGGCGGAACCATGAAGCGCGAGATCCCTCGTCTCATCTCCATGGCGGCCGGAATCTTCGTGCTCATCGGCTTTTTCGTCCCACACCCCGCGATCCGGACGACGTACGACGACCTCCAGCAGTGGGTGATCATCGTCGTGGCCTTCACCTACGTTCTCGGCATGGCCAATATCATGCGGATCAACTTGAAGCAAATCGGGGCGCGCTCGAAGGACTGGCCCTACAAGGTCGCACTCGTGGCGGGGGTCGTGATCACCATGGCGGTGGGCTTTTCGGAAGGAACGAAATACCTGGACGACGGGACGCGATTCTCATGGATCTACAACACGTTCTACTCCGCCATGTCCGCGACCATGTTCTCGCTCCTTGCCTTCTTCATCGCATCGGCCGCGTTCCGCGCGTTCCGCGTCCGCACGGTCGAGGCGCTCCTGCTCGCGGTGGCAGCGTTCATCCTGATGCTCGGCCGGGTCCCGATCGGCAACGCGATCCATCCTGTCTTGCCCCAGGCGGCGGAATGGCTCATGAACATCCCGCAGAACGCGGCCAAGCGCGGAATCCTCATGGGAGCCGCGCTGGGCGTAATGGCCACCGGCTTCCGGATCATCCTCGGGATCGAGCGGACGTACGGCTCGGAAGGTGAGGGCACGTGAGTCCGTCGCTCGCGGCCCTCCGCTACCTGGACCGGCGCTGGATCTTTCTCGCGATCGGCCTTCTCGTGGTGGTCCCGCTCCTGACCGGGTTTCACATCGCGCCGGTCAAGCCGAGCCCGCCCTCGCGGGGCTTCTTCAACGCGATCGAGCGGCTACCGGCGGGCGCGACGGTACTCCTCGCCGGCGACTACGATCCGGGAACGATCGCCGAAAACTATCCCATGCAGTTGGCCGCTGCCCGGCACCTCATGGCACGGAATGTCAAGATCATCGCCGTGGAGCTCTATCCGGGCGGCCCGCCCCTGACCGATCGTGTGCTGCACATCGCGGGGGAGGAGTACCACAAGCGCGAGGGCTACGACTATGTGAACCTCGGCTTCAAGTCGGGAAACGAAGTCGTCATGTCCCAAATGGGGAGCAGCATCCCACGCACCTTCCCGGCGGACCGCAGCGGCACTCCCGTGAGCCGGATCCCCGTCATGAAGGGTGTCGAGAATTTCGGGCAGATTGCGCTCCTCGTGAGCATCAGCGCTGGTTTCCCCGGCACCAAGGAATGGGTGCAGCAGATCGTATCGCGCTACCACGTGCCGATGATCGCCGGGGTCACCGCGGTGAGCGCGCCCGAATACTACCCCTATCTCCAGGCGGGGCAGCTCCAGGGACTCCTGGGCGGGATGGCGGGAGCGGCCGAGTATGAGGTCCTCGTGAACCATCCGGCGCTCGCGACCCACGGGATGGACGCACAATCGCTCGCGCACGTGTTCATCGCGTTCATGATCCTTCTCGGCAATCTCGCCGCGCTCCCGCAGCGTTCTGCGGAGAAGAGGTAGGGCGCGGCCGTGCACCTAAGCCACGACGTCGGGGTCTGGATCGCGGCGCTTCTGACCCTCGGGATCTTCAGCTTCCTATACAAGGACAACCCGGCGTACAAGCTCTGCGAGCATCTGTTCGTGGGCATATCGGCCGGATACTACGTCGTGCTGAACTACTACTCCGTCGTGAAGCCGAATCTGTTCGATCCTCTGTTCCACGACTTCGGGAGCGACCGGCACTATCTGCTTCTGATCCCGCTGGCGCTCGGAATCCTGCTCTTCTCGCGATTCTTCCCGAAGGGGGGCTGGCTCTCGCGGTGGTCCATCGCGCTCATCCTGGGCGTCTACCCCGCGCTTCGCATCACGGGGTTCGGGCAAGGAGACTTCGTCGAGCAGGTCCACGGGACCATGCTGCCGCTCTGGGTGCCCGGTCAGCTCGGGACTACGGTCGGCAACTGGTTTCTCATCGTCGGCCTCCTCTGCACGCTCATCTTTTTCTTCTTCTCGAAGGAGCACAAGGGAGCGCTCGGAGGGACGGCGCGCTTGGGAGTCTTTTTCCTGATGGTGAGCTTCGGCGCTTCGTACGGCTACACGGTGATGGCCCGAATCTCCCTTTTGATCGGCCGCGTCATGTTTCTCCTCCACGATTGGCTGGGGGTTCTCCACCTCTAGCGGGAGCTGCTCGTCTTGGATGCGCCGTCTGCCGCCTGCCGACTACCCCATCGAATCGCGTCCGGATCATGGCAGATGGCGGTGGACGCGGCGCTCCTCCGCTGGGTGTCGCTCGGCCACGCTCGCCTCGTGTTTCGAACCTATGGCTGGGACCGCCCGACCTTGAGCCTGGGGCGCAGCGAGCCCTTTCCCGCGGGCTGGGATGAGCGCGCGCTCACGCGGGAGGGAATCGCGGTGGCGCGGCGCCCGACCGGGGGGAACGCGGTCCTACATTGGGAGGAGGTCACCTTCGCCGTCGGGGCTACCATCCCGGGGCCCTGGCGCCTGACGCCCCGTGGATTCGCGAACGCGACGGCCGAGGCGCTGGCCGAGGCGCTCCGCGGGTGCGGCGTGGAGGCGACGCGGGTCGATTCCACCGGGCCGCGCGTTGGAGCTCCGAAGCCCGGCGAGGCGCCCTGCTTCGCGAGCAGCGAGTCGGGGGAGGTCGGGGCGGCCGGGTACAAGGTTGCGGGGCTCGCTTCGCGATTCTCGCGCACGGGGGCGCTCTGCCACGCCTCGGTTCCCCTGTCGGCGCGCCACCGTGAGGTCGTCTCCTTTCGAGCGGAGGGAGCGGACTCCGCGGCATCGCTCGCGAATGCGCGGTCGATCGGGGAAATGCTCGGAATCGGGCCGAACCGCCCCGGGACCATGGACCGACTCGCAGGGGAGCTCTCCGACCGGCTTGCGGAGGCGGTGGGGGCGCGGTTCGACGTGCCGCTGGTGGAGGCTTCGTTCGCGATGCTGGGTCTGGAAGAGGAGCCCTTGTCCTCGACCTCACGGGCCGGCGCAATGTGACGGCGTCCAGGTCGGGGCGGCGTGTGGGGTGGATCGCCCTCACGATCTACGCCGTGGCGATGGCGCTGGTCGAGGCCGCGTGCGTCGTGACCCTGAAGAAGCTGTACTTTGCGGACGGATGGGCCCCTCCCTTTCACGCGATTCCCGAAGCGGGGCAGAGGCTCGAACAATGGCGCGAGGTCGCGACGCTCGTCATGATCGCGGCGGTTTCGTTTCTCGGCCGCCCGCCCGCTCGCGTGGTGGTCGCGCGGGGGCTCTGGGTTTTCGGGCTGTGGGATCTTTTCTATTACGCGTTTCTCAGACTCTGGACAGGTTTTCCGGCGCATTGGGGAGATATGGATATCGTGTTTCTCGTGCCCAAGCCGTGGGTCGCGCCGGTATGGTCCGCGTGCGTTGTGTCGATGGTCTGCGCGTTGTCGGCGCAGGTGTTGTCTCGCCGAAAGGAGGGTTGACCCGTCATGCCTGAAACAGGCCGTGTGAAGTGGTTCAACGAGGCGAAAGGTTTCGGGTTCATCGAACGCGAGGGCGGTCCCGACGTGTTCGTCCACTACAGCGCCATTGTCGGAGACGGCTTTCGAAGCCTGAAGGAAGGGGACGAGGTCTCGTTCGATGTTACCCAGGGGCCCAAGGGTCCGCAGGCGGCAAACGTCACCAAGCGATAGCGGCATGTCCCCCTCTTCGGTTCCGCTCGCGGGTCTGATCATTCTCGACGGGTGGGCGCTCAACCCACGCGCCGAGGGGAACGCGATCATGATGGCGCGCACGCCGACCATGGACGCGCTCACGCGGACGTGTCCTCACGCGACGCTCGTAACGTGGGGGGAATCGGTCGGTCTCCCCGCGGGTCAGATGGGAAACTCCGAGGTGGGGCATTTGAATCTCGGGGCCGGCCGCATCGTGTACCAGGATCTGACCCGAATCGACGCCGCGATTCGGGACGGGTCCCTCGCGCGTAACGAAGTGCTCCGGGAGGCGCTCGAGAGGACAAAGAAGCGGAACTCCACGCTTCATTTCATCGGGCTCCACTCTCCCGGCGGTGTGCACAGCCACATCCGCCACCTGCACGCGCTGATCCGGATCGCCGCGGAGGCCGGGATCCCGGATCTGCGGGTGCACGCGATCCTGGACGGCAGGGACGTCCCACCGCGCTCCGCCAGGGCGGACCTCGAGTCGACCGAATCGGTTCTGCGAGAAATCGGCAACGGGAGGATCGCGACGGTTTGCGGACGCTACTACGCCATGGACCGGGACAAACGGTGGGAGCGGACGGAGCTGGCCTATCGCGCGATGGTCCTGGGAGAGGGGCTGAAGACCGAGGGTTCGGTCGCGGCGCTCGAACAGGCGTACGCGCGCGGGGAGAACGATGAATTCGTGACGGCGACCGTGGTCCAACGGCCGGGAGAGGAGGGGGGGATCGCCCGGGGGGACACCGTGATCGCGTACAACTTCCGCCCCGACCGCATGCGCCAGCTGAGTCATGCGCTCGCCGGCCCTGCTTTCGACGCGTTCCCGCGGCCGCGCTGGCCCCTCGATCTCGACTACGTGTGCATGACTTCCTACGACGAGACGTTTCCGTACCCGGTGCTGTTTACCGATGAGCCGTTACGCGGCACCCTCGGCGAGGTGATCAGCCGTGAGGGGATCCGGCAGCTTCGAATCGCGGAGACCGAGAAATACGCGCACGTCACGTACTTCTTCAATGGAAGCGAGGAGGTGCCCTTCGAAGGGGAGGATCGCGCCCTGATCCCGTCCCCCAGGGTGGCTACATACGACCTCAAGCCGGAAATGAGCGCCTTCGAGGTCACCGAGGAAGCGGTTCGGCGCCTCTCGGACTCGACGTACGGGTTCTTTGTCCTGAACTACGCGAACGCCGATATGGTCGGCCACACGGGCGTGATCGAGGCGGCCGTCAAGGCCGTGGAGACCGTGGACACCTGTCTCGGGCGACTGATTGAAGCCGTGCGGCGGCGGTCGGGGACCGTGCTCGTCACGGCGGACCACGGGAACGCCGATCAGATGGTCGACTACGAGACCGGCAGCCCCCACACGGCCCACACGATGCATCCCGTTCCGATCCTGCTCGTGGGACCGGCGACCCGGCAGTCCCTCCGGAGCGGAATCTTGGCGGACGTCGCGCCGACCCTGCTTTCCCTCATGGGGCTTCCCGCTCCTGCCGTGATGACGGGAAAGTCGCTCGTCGTACCCGAGTCCGCTGGGGCAATTGCCCCCTGATCCTGAGCCAACCTACCCAAGTGTCGTGTCTCCGGGACGGCCGAGACGCATTCCCCTCCCCAAAGCCGGCATCGCCAGCTTCGAGTAAACTCTAAACAACATCATCAAACACGCGCAAGTATTTGCATAAATGTATATTAACGCTCGTCTAAAATAGACGGTCGAATACCGCTTCATCCCCGCCGCGCGCGCCTCCCCGGGTACGCCGATTGCTCTAACCCATGGACACATACGCACTGCGCCATATGTTCCCTGCGGTGCCCGCGAGAATCGCCTGGTCCTGAGCTGATCCCCTCGACGAGACGACGCAGTTTCACTGGCACTAGGTGCGCGGCATCAGTGGGGAACAGTACTTTCGGCCGCAAGGCCGGCACGGGACGTCCGGGAACCTCCGGACGCCCCGTTTGCTTTTCCTCAAGTCGCGTCGATTGAATTCCTTCGAGCGCTTTGTTAGCGTACCTGTGACCGCCGCGACGCTCGGACAATCCGGAGAAAAGTCGAATGGCCGTGAAACGCTGGCTCGTGGGCTGTGTCGTGCTCCTGGTGGGCACCCTCGCGACCGTGAGCCTCGCCTTCTTGGTCGTCAACCTCACCTTCCAGAGGGAAGGATTCTCCCTCGGGCCCTTGAGCAGGCGTGTGGGCCTGATCGAGATCATCGGAGATATCGAGTCCTCGGAGGGTGTCGTCGATCAGTTGGAGCACATGCGCCGGGACTCGAGCGTCCGCGCCGTCGTTCTAAGGCTCGACAGCCCTGGCGGCGGGGTCGCGGCGTCCCAAGAGATATACGAGGAGGTCCGGAAGGTAAGGGAAGACGACAAGCCGGTCGTGGCGTCCATGGGCGGCGTGGCCGCTTCGGGGGCCTACTACATCGCCTGCGCGGCCGACTCGATCGTTTCGAACCCGGGAACGCTCACCGGAAGCGTCGGGGTAATCATGAGCTTCCCGAACACCGAGGAGCTGTTCCGAAAGGTGGGTCTGCGCTTTGAAGTCGTGAAGACCGGCAAGTTCAAGGACATCGGATCCATGTCCCGGCCGATGACGTTTGAAGAGCGGGAGCTCTTGCAGGGCGTTTTATCGAACGTGTACGACCAGTTCGTGGACGCGATCTCCGAAGGGCGCAGCCTGGATCGCAAAGACATCCTTCCGTACGCGGATGGAAGGATTTTCTCCGGGGACCAAGCCCTGGAGTACGGGTTCGTGGATCGGTTGGGGGACCTGAACGATGCCGTCCAGCTCGCCGCGAGCATGGCCCACATCGAGGGCCGCCCCGTCGTGGTGCGGAAGGAGAGGCGCCGCGTGTCGCTCATCGATTTCTTCGAGGAAAAATTGCGTTTCGTCCCCGCGCTCAGTCAATCGGGACCGCGGCTCGAATACAGGCTGCGTTAATTGACGGGTGCCCGGGGCGGTGCTAGAGTCCGCCCCTCAACCGTTCGAGGCGGTGGGTGACCGCCCGGAAGTAGGAGGAGCCCGTGACGAAGGCAGATCTGGTAGACGAGATCTCGGGCAAGACTCGAATCTCCAAGAGCGAGACGGCCACGATCGTAGACCAGCTACTGAACGCGATTTCGCGTGCGTTGAGCGAAGGAAAGCATATCGAGATCCGCGGTTTCGGCACGTTCAAGGTGCGGGAGCGCAAGGCGCGCAAGGCACGCAACCCGCGCAGCGGAGCGGAGGTCATGGTCCCCGCCAAGCTGGTGCCGGTCTTCAAGGCGTCCAACGAACTCAAGGGTGCGGTGCGCGGCTGATCGAGAGCCGGTACCCGAAGGAGAGCGATGGGAAGCGGAAAGAAGCGCAAACGTAAGAAGATTGCGACTCACAAACGGAAGAAGCGCCTTCGCCGCGATCGTCACAAGAAGAAAAACCGCTGACCCTAAGAACCCCGGTCCGCACTCCCACGGGGCCGATGCTTCGCGTGGCCCGGCGGGTCCCTTCCAGGGACTGCCGGGCCGTTCGTTCCTCACCACCGCATGGGAGCGTCGGTAGGCGCCTTTCTCACCCCCGATGACCATCCGCCCTCGCGTCGGCCGCCTCGAGCGCACCCGCTTCGGTTACGGATTCGTGCGAGTCGGTGAAGGCGAGGACGATCTTTTCATCCCTCCCTTCGCCATGGGTGCCGCTCTCCACGGCGATCTTGTCGTCGCGAGTTTTCTCGAGACGAGGAGGGAAGGGGACGCCCACGAGATCGTGGAGGTGCTCGAGCGGGGCCAGCTGGGGATCGTCGGGCGCGTGGAGTCCCGCGGGCGCATGACGCTTCTCTTCCCGGAGCGGCCCGAGTTCCCGCGCGAGATTCTTCTCACCCTTCACGGCAGAGCATCGATCCCGCGCGGGGGGCGCGCGGTTGTGCGGCTTGCCCGCACACCGCCGGAGCCGCTCCATGGCTCGGTCGCAGCCATCTTGGGGACCGACGACCCGCGGGAGGACAGCTTCATGGTCGCGCTCGAGGAGGGAATCGCGACCGAGTTCGACGTCGCGGCGCTCGCGGAGGCGGCGGAATTCGCGGAGTCGTCCGTGGCGCACGCGTCGCACGGAAGGGTCGACTTCCGAGGCGACCTCGTGCTCACGATCGACCCGGAGGACGCCAAGGACCACGACGACGCACTCTCCGTGCATGCCTCCTCCGGACACGTGCATGAGATCGGCATCCACATCGCGGACGTGAGCCACTACGTGCGGAGCGCCGGTGCGCTCGACCGGGAGGCCCAGGCCCGCGGTAACAGCGCCTATCTCGCCGACGCCACCTACCCGATGCTCCCCGAGGCTCTCTCCGGGGGTCTCTGCAGCTTGGTCGAGGGCAAGGACCGTTTGGCCGTGAGCGTCGTCGTGGAGATCGACGAAGAGGGGCGCGTCACGAAGAGCCGCGTCGTGAGCAGCGTGATCCGAAGCGCGGTCTCACTCTCCTATCCCGAGGCCGCGCGGCTCATGAGCCAAGGGGGTTCAGGTGCCCCAGCGTCGCTCAGCCTGCTCGATCGGGTCGCCCGCGGGCTAAGGCGGCGCCGGCTGGAAGAAGGAGGGCTCGACCTGGATCTTCCGGAAGTGCGTGCGGGCCTCGATGGGCGGGGCGAGCCGATCGCGTTCGAGGAGACGAAACGGCTCCCGACGCATGAGCTGGTCGAGGAATTCATGCTGCTCGCGAATCGCATCGTCGGCGGCCGCGCCCTCGCTCAGGAGCTGCCGTTTTTCTATAGGGTTCACGAGCGCCCCCGGTATGATAAGCTGCGATCGTTCTTCGAGGCGGCCCGGTATTTGGGCCGTTCGGGGCCCGTGCCCTTTGTGACGGAGGCGAAACAGCTCCGCAGGTGGGCGACGTCAGGGAAGACGACGCGCGACCGGATCGTGAACCTCTATTTGCTGCGGGCCCTCGAGAAGGCGCGCTACGATCTCGTGGACGTCGGCCACTTCGGATTGGGGATGCGCGGCTACGCGCATTTCACGTCCCCGATCCGCCGTTACGCCGACCTCGCCAATCATCGAATCGTGAAACGCTACCTTCTCGACGGTCAGAAACGCCCCGGCGGGGATCCTTGGGCATTCGCTGAGGGATGGATGAGCGCAGGCGTGGCCTCGCACATTTCCGCGACTGAAATGACGTCGGACGACGCCGAGCGCGCGGTCTTGAAACTGAAGGCCGTCCGGTACGCCCTGCGGCGGTTGGGGGAGGAAGCACACGGGACGATCGTGGGGCTCACGCCGGGGGGTCTGTTCGTCTTTCTAGAAGGTTGGAACATCGAGGGGTTCTTGCCGAAGCGGGCGATCGGCGATCCGACGTTGACGCTCGCCGAGCATGGGTTTTCCTTCCGCTCCAAGCGGTCCAGGCACCGCTTCGGGCTGGGGGACTCGGTGGACGTCGTGGTCGCCCGCGCAGATTTGGAACGACGAGAGATCGAGCTGGGGATCCGGACGAGGGCGGAGCGACGGTCGAAACGTCCGGAACGTTTGCGGCGTAAGGTTGGCGCTGGTCGCAAAGGCAGGCGTCGCTGAATCGGGCGGCCCTCGGGCCGCGTGGGAGGAAGGGTCATGACCAAGACGAGGGAGCGCCGCGGGGCGCCGCGTGTCGTCGCCAAGCTCGCGATGCAGATCGCGGGTATGGACGGAGAGGCGTCGGTGCTCACAACCGAGAGCATCAACCTGTCCGCAGAAGGTCTCCAGTTTCAAAGCAAGATCGCGCTGGCACCGTTGACCAAGGTGGCCCTGACCTTGCTGCTCCCGCCGTTCGGCCGAAGGCTCCGGCGCGAGCGTCTCGTGCAGTGCCAGGGCGTGATCGTGCGCGCCGCGGAGATCGAGCGGCCGCGCCAGAAACGCAAGTTCGAGCTTGCCTGCTGTTTCACCGAGATCTCAGAGCAGGACAAGGCCCTGGTGGAGCAGTACGTCGTATGGCGGTCCATGAGACGGATCGCGACGCCGCGCGCCGACGAGGACGCGGCGACGAGCAAACGGCGGTCTGCCGCCCGGTGACGGCCACCGACCGGGGGAGGAACTTCGCCCCGCTGGCCGGGGTAGAACCGGGCGTCCGGGTTCCCACCCACCACTCCATGGCCGGCGAATCGTGATGCGGCTGTTCAGACCTACGAGATCCTGTTTCGCCGTTGCTTGGGTCGCCGTGTGCGGGTCGGCCATGCTCGCAGGACCTGCCTGGGCCACGCGTTACGCCGGCGAATTCCTTCGAATCGGGGTGGGCGCCCGAGCCTTGGGGATGGGGAGCGCCTTCGTCGGTTTGGCCGATGACGGAACCGCTTCCTATTGGAACCCGGCGGGCCTGGCGACATTGGGCGAGCGCCAGGTGACCGCGATGCACGCCGAGCAATTCGGCTCGATCGTGCAGTACGACTTTCTCTCGTACGTCACGCCGGTCGGGTCCCCCGGGAAACCGAAGCAGGCGATTTCCGTCTCGTTCGTGCGCCTCGGTGTCGACGACATTCCCGACACGCGCGGGCTCCAAATCATCGACCAAAACGGAAACGGCAAATTTGATTATCCCGAGGATCTGCTCGTCGTGGACGAGAGCCGTTTCGTATTCGATAGCGATAACGACGTTGCTCTGGTTTTCAGCTATGCTCGCGACGTCCGATCGGGACTCTCGCTCGGTGGAAACTTCAAGTACATCCGGCAGTGGCTCGGGGACAGTCTCCGCTCGAACGGCTTCGGAATCGACCTCGGGTTGCTTTATGTCGGGCGTAATGGTTTTTCGTTGGGGGCGACGCTCCGTGACGCGACCACGACCCGGATTCTTTGGAACACCGGAACAGGAGAGTACATCGCTCCGTCGCTGCGTGTCGGAGCGGCCAAGACGCGGGGGTTCCAGGACCGCCGGCATCTCGTTACCGCGGCCCTGGACGTGCAAATCGGGTTCTCCGACGAACGGCTCTCGAGCCAGGCGCACTTGGGCGGCGTCACCTTCGAGTTTCATCCCGGGCTGGAATACTGGTTCGAACGGCGCTTGGCGCTTCGGGCCGGGTTCGAGGCGCAGAACTTCACGGCCGGTGCCGGCCTGCGGTACCGGAGGTTCGGCCTCGATTACGCCTACCTCGATCATCGCGATCTCGACGCGAGCCATCGCGTCTCCGGCTCCTACCGCTTCTAGTCCGAGCCTGCGCCCGTTTGGGAACGCGGCGTGACCGCGATCCCAGCCGTCTTGGTTCTCGTGCTCGCGGGGGGCAAGAGCGACGCCCTTCACGCGCTGGGCCGCATCCGAACCGCGTCGGCGCTCCCCTACGGCGGTAAGTACCGCGTCATCGACTTCACGCTCTCGAACTGCGTCCACTCGGGGCTTGCGCGGATCGGGATCCTCACCCAGTACGCCCCGCTCTCCCTTCAGGGCCACATCGGAATCGGCCGCGCGTGGGACCTCGACCGGCGGGACGGTGGGGTGCGTCTGCTCCAACCCTACGTTCGCCAACGGGAGACGAATTGGTACCGCGGCACGGCGGACGCCATCGTACAGAATCGAAACGTGATCGAGGACGCCCAGGCGCGCCATATTCTCGTCCTCTCCGGCGACCTCGTATACAAGATGGACTACGCCGAGCTGGTCCGCTTCCACGAGGAGCGGGACGCGGCGCTGACTCTGGTGACGGTTCACGCTCCGACCGAGGAGCCGGAGCGCTACGGCTACGTCCATGCCGACCGGGGCGGGCGCGTGTCCGCGCTCGAGGAGAAGCCGAAGCGTGCGGGCGGACGCGTGGTGTCGGCGGCGATTTATCTTTTCCGTGCTCGCGAGCTTATGGCGCGGCTGGACCGCGACGCGGAAGGGCCCGACTTGGTCCACCACGTGATCCAGCCCATGATCGCCTCCGGCGCCCGGGTTTTCGCATATCCCCACCGAGGCTATTGGCGAGACATCGGCACGGTGGACTCCTACTACGAGTCGAACATGGACCTGGTCCGGCCCGTGCCACCCCTCAATCTCTATGACCCCGACTGGCTGATCTACACGCCGAGCGAGGACCGCTCGCCGGCGGTCGTGGGACGGGGCGCGGCCGTGACCCAGAGCCTGATCTCGCACGGCTCGCGCGTGGAAGGTGAGGTTTCGAGATCGGTGCTCTTTCCGGGAGTTCACGTGGGGGATGGGGCCCGCGTCGAGGATTCCATCGTGATGCACGACGCGCGGATCGCACCCGGCGCCCGCCTCAAGCGCACGATCGTCGACAAGCGCGTCGTGATCGGGTCGGGCGCCTCGCTCGGCTTCGGCGACGGGACGCCGAACCGCGAATTCCCGGGGGATCTGGGCACGGGCCTCTGCGTGGTCGGGAAAGGCTCGCACATTCCCGAGGGTGTTTACATCGGGACCAACACCCTCATCGAAATCGGCGTCTGCGCGGACGACTTCACCACGCGCGAGGTGCCGTCGGGCTCGGTGATCCGTCCGGGGGGACAAGGCCGCGCTCAGCTCGCGCTCCGTGCGCTGCCTGGAGGCGCTCCTTGAGCTTTGTCTCCTACGCGATGATCCTTGCCGGCGGTCTGGGAAGCCGGCTCTGCATCCTCTCGGAAAAGCGCGCGAAGCCGGCCGTTCCGTTCGGTGGAAAATATCGCATCATCGATTTCACGCTCTCCAACTGCGTGAATTCCGGAATCTTCGACGTCGGAATCCTCACGCAGTATCGCCCGTTGAGTCTCCGGGATCACATCGGCATCGGCCGGCCGTGGGACCTCGACCGGAAACGGGGTGGGGTGGAGCTTCTGCAGCCGTTCCGAGGATGGGCGGAAACCGACTGGTACCGCGGAACCGCCGACGCGATTTACCAGAATTGGATCCGCGTCGAAGAGCGCGAGGCCGAGCACATCCTCGTCCTCTCCGGCGATCACGTATACCGGATGGACTACCGGCCGATGATCGAAGCGCACCTGGCCCGCGGAGCGGACGCGACCGTCGCCATCGCCGAAGTCCCGCGAGAGGAGGCCCGGGGGTTCGGCGTGGTCGACACGGATGACGCGGGCTGGATCCGGGGTTTCCTCGAGAAGCCGGCCGTCCCACCATCCGGGCAGATATCCATGGGGGTCTACGTGTTTCGCACGGCTTCGCTCCATGCCGTGCTGCGCGCCGACACCGAGCGCGAGACCGTGCACGATTTCGGGAAGAATATTCTACCCGCGCTGGTGAGAGACGGCCGGGTCCTGGGTTTCCGCCACGGCGGGTACTGGCAGGACATCGGAACGCTCGATTCCTATTATCGCGCGAATCTGCAGCTCCTGAGCCCGGACCCGCCGTTTCCCCTGGAGGATCCTCGATGGCCCATCTTCACGCCGAGCACCGAATTCCCGCCTGCGAGGCTCGGCGCGCGCGCCCAGGTCCGCGCTTCCATCGTGACCCACGGCACGATCGTGAACGGGACGGTAGAGCGCTCCGTGCTCTTCCCGGGAGCGGTGGTCGAAGAGGGCGCGCTGGTGCGGGATTCCATCGTGATGGGGGAGTCGTGGGTGGGGCAGCAGGCGGAGCTAACCCAGGTCATCCTCGACAAGCGGGTTCACGTCGGTCCCAGAGCGCGGATCGGTTTCGGAGAGGACCTGACGCCCAACCGCTCGTGCCCCGAGCACTTGAGCTCCGGGATCACCATCGTGGGGAAGGAGACACGAATTCCCGAAGGGGTGACGATCGGCCGGAATTGCAGGATTTCGGCGAACCTGATCGAGGAGGATTTCACGCGCAGGACGATCGCGAGCGGTGAGGTGATGGAGCGCGAGCTCAACGTCGCGCACTGAATCGGTCGCCCCAAGGGCCAGGGCGACGGGGGCTACTGGAGCCTTAGCCTCTGTCCCGCGCGCACCTGGCCATTGTCGGAAAGCCGGTTCAGACGCGCGAGCGTCGCCGGGGTCTTTCCGTAGCGCTTGCCGATCGCGGAGAGCGTCTCGCCACGCCGCACGAGATGCGTATTGTGGCGGCCGCGGTGGTGACGGCGGGAATGATAGCTGAGCTCGTGCCGCTGGGCGCGCGAGGCTTCACGAAGCTCCGCCTTGGTGAGGGGCTTCGGCTTGTAGTTGGTTTCGAGCAGCGCCTGCACGTCGCTCCCCTTGCCATGCGGCACCCGGAGCGGCGTGCCGTCCTTGCCGGCGGGGGAGCGGTGCCGCACGAACATCGGGTTCAGCGCCTTCAGGTCGTCGATCGGGATCTCGGTCACCTTGGACACGAGGCTCAAGTCGACCGGACCGCGGATCACGACTTCGTCGAACCGGAACGGAGAGTTGGGAGGCAGCTCGAACCCGTACCGGTCCGGATTGGAGGCGATCTCCATCGCGGCCAGGAACTGGGGCACGTATTCCCGGGTTTCGCGCGGGAGGCGAAGGGACCAGTAATCATCGGTGCCTTGGCGGCGGATCGCGCGCTGCACCGTTCCCTCGCCGCTGTTGTACGCGGCGAGAGCCAGAGGCCAGCTCCCGTCGAACATGCCGTAGAGCCTGCGGAGATACCGCGCCGCGGCACGCGTCGCGAGCTCAGGATCGCGCCGTTGATCGACGTACGGCGTCATCTTGAGTCCGAAGATCTTCGCGGTGCCGCGGATGAACTGCCATGGACCTACGGCGCGCGCCATCGAGCGCGCATGCATGTTGAAGCCGCTCTCGACGAAGACGAGATTCGCCAATTCCTCCGGGACGCCCTCCGCCTTCAAATTGCGGGCGAGGAGGTCCATGTAGCTGCCCGAGCGCACGAGCCAAAGCTGGAACTGGTCGCGTCCGCGCCCTGTGTAGAAATCGATCCACTTGTCCACGCGGTCGTTCCGCTCCGCCTTGACGGGCCGAAGCTTCGGCTGCGCGTTCCCCTCGCCGTCGGGTCCGTCATCGGCCTCGAGCGAGGCCTCCGTGGCGTTCTGCTTCTCGCAGCGATCCTTGAGCTCCCCAAGCTCATCGCGCAGCGCGGCGGCGCCCGGTTGGGACTGCGGCACCTGATCCAGCGCTTTGAGCGCGGACTCGATCGTGGAGAGCGCGTCGGAAGGATGGTCCGACTGGACCTGATCCTCCGCCTTGCCGAGGCTCGCGCGGATCGAATCCAGAGGGTCCGGGACGTTGGCATCCGGAGCCGGCTCGGCCGGCGGCACCATCGTCTTCTCGGCAGCTCGCTCGGCGGCAGGGCTCATCCACGCAGGCATGTCCGGACCGAATGCGGCCGCTTCCGCTCGCCAGGTGGCGACGAGCAGTACCGCGACTGCGGAAATGCACGCGATGGAGTTGCGTCGGATCATGAACGGGGCCTCCGTGGGTTGAGTGATCGTTGCCCGGCGGACTCGAGGCCTCGTCGTAGAGCGGCCCGTCGGACTATGGAATCGCGTGATATTGCGCAAGCCCCAGTGGTGCAGTTCGCGCAGGCTACGTTCCGAGCTTGCAATTTGCAAGCGCCAAGTGATTGATTCTTGGTTCCCTGACCCCGGCGAAGGGCTTTGCCCATCCCTGACTGTCGATACTCCCAGGTACACTGCAAGCGACATGCCATCTGGGGGTAGAACGCCGAGTTGACACCATTCGGCCGCGACCATATTGTGCAGAAGCGATGAAAACCGCGGTCTCGACGCAGGTCCTCATCCAAGGCCTCGTGAGGAGCCCCGATCGGGAGGGAGCGCTCGCGCACCTCGATCCTGAGAGGGGTTTCGCGTTTGTTGCGCGCGGCGCGATGAGCTTCTCCGACGTGATCGACCCGACGATCTGGGTGAAGGAAAAGCTTTCGCTCGCGCTCACGGCGCACGGGGATTCGGAAGAGCCTCCGCTCCGACGCGCGATCGCCATGCTGCGCACCACTCACGCGGAGCTGATGGCACGTCCCGAGCGCGAGCGCACGTGGATCTCGGTGCTGCTCGTGCTCATCACCGACGGTGAGGGCATGGCGCTGATCGCCGGCGATTGTCCGTGCTATCGATTCCGTGCCGGGGTCCTCTCGCGGCTCGGTCGAAACGTCTCCGTGGAAGGCTCGGCACCCCCGTCCGGATCTCTCGGATCCGAGGCGCAGGTGAAGCTGGAAATGATCCCCCTCCTTCCTCATGTGGGCGACTGCTACATCCTCTCGACCCATTCGCTTCGGGAAGGCGAGCTGAGCATGCTCGCGCGGGACCTCACCACGGCGCGCGACCTCGGCGCTCTGCTCCGAACAGCCAGCACGGGAAGCCCCGAGAACGGGAGGGTCGCGATCGCCATCCGTTCGGGAACCGCAGTGGACGCGGGCGCAATCGCGCCGATGGAAGCGGACCTCGCACGACGGCCGGCTGGTTCCACCCCGGCGGCGGCGTGGCCGCCGGCGCCCACCGGCTCCGCGGCCCGGATCTTGTCGGACGAACAAGAGGAGCCGGAGGAAATTGCTCCGCTCGAGCTCGAGCCGATCGAGCCGGCGGAGGAAGCCGGGAGACTCGATGCGCCCTTGCCCGTTCTCGAGATGCCCGAGGCCGCGGCCGGCGAGGAGATGGTGGGGCCATTCCGCGCGCAGCGCGAGGGTGTGGAGGAGGGGATCGGTGCCCCCGTCGAGAGCGGACTGGAAACGAACGGCGCGGCCCGTGCGGAACGCCGGGAAGCCGCAGGCTCCCCGGGCCCGGATACCGCGGACGAGGAACCGGCGCCGATCGGGACTCACCCGGCCGGTCTCCCGATGTGGCCGTCCTACGGAGGATTCGGCGAGCGGCGGCCGTGGTATGAATGGATCGCCCTTTGGGGAGGGGGTGCGCTCGCCATCGTCGCGCTCGCGCTTCTCATCCGAGCGATCCTGCCGGGGATTCTCGGCACACCGCGCGCGAAGGTGCAGCAGGCTGCGTTGCCGCTCGGCTCGGGTGGGAATCTGGATCTTTTCTCCGACCCTCCGGGAGCGGCCGTCAAGATCGACGGCGTGCCCATCGCGGCGCGCACGCCGGCCACCGATGTATCGGTGGCGCCCGGGAGGCATCGAGTCGAAATGGACTGGGGCGTATACGGCACGCGCGTCGATTCGGTGATCGTCGCGCCAGGCGGCCGGGTTGCGCTTCGCCCGCGTCTTCTCGGCTCGGTGGGTTTTCGTTCGTCCGATCCGGCGCGGGTCCTCGATGTCTACGTGGATGGCGCGTACGTCGGTTCGACGCCGGTGGTCCTCGAAAGCCTCGTGGTGGGCCGACACTTGATCCGCTTCGGGGGTCCAGGGCTCAACACGAGCGCCCAGGAGGTCGAGGTACTGCAGGGCACCCACGTGGACCTCACCGGCAACGCGGGCACCCCCCCTCCGAAGGGACGCGTGACCATCCGGAGCGCGCTTCTGAGCGACACGGGATTCGAGGCCGGACGCGGCGATCCGATCTGGGCGGACAGTGAGATGCGCGGGGTCACCCCTGCCACCATCGAGCTCGGACCCGGAACGCACAGCTTCCGCGTCGTTCGAAGGGGTTTTCCGCCGCAGATCACCGTGCTCGACGTAAAGCCGGGCGGCGACCAGTTCATCACCGCCGAGTTCGGTGCCCATTCGGAGGAGCCGCTCCGATTCACGCCGCCGTCCTCGGTCTCGATCGCGAATCCGCTTCCTCTCACGATCGCGCTTCCGGAAGGGGAGGGGGATCAGTCCATGGTCCTGTGGCTTTACGCGGCGCCTCCGGGCGGAACGTTCCAGCCGCGCCGCATGACCCAGATCGATGAGGCTTCAAAATCCTACGCGGCGTTGCTTCCCCCCGAAGTGCTCCGCAACGCGGCGCGCCAGGTGAAGCTCTACTTCAAGGGTGTGGGCGCCGCGGGACGCGAACTCTACTCGGAGATCTACACCGTCCCCGTCAAGAACTGACGCGGGCCAGCCCCTCGCCGCGCGCGCACAAACCTCCCCGCGGACGATGTCTGCATGCGGCCGATTCCGGCGTCATTCTGCGTCCCCGCGCCGGTGTCCCTTTGGCTCTGCCTTCTGGTGGGGCACGCGCTCGCAGCGGGCGCGCCGATGCCGGCTGCCTTCGAGGAGCCATCCCGGTTTGCGGCGTTCCTTCTCGCGGCCGCTTCACTCGGCGCGGCGTGCGCGGGGAGCCGTTACCACGCGCGGGTCCTCGCAGCGGTCTGGCTTCGGCGCCTCGAGATCGTCACGGGGATCGCCGCGCTCCTAGCCGCCGGAGGGGCACTCGGGGCTGAGGCGGACCGCATGGCGGAGCCGCTTCCGGTCCATCCCCGCGCCGTTCGGATCGAGATCGAGGGGCGGGTGCTCGACTCCGTTGCCGGCGACGCCCCACGTCCCACCCTGGTGCTCGAAGCGACGCGCGTGCGGCTCGGACGCGCGTCCTCTCCATGCAGGTCCATACTTCTCCTCCGATGGGGCGAAGACGGGTTGGCGCCGGCGTGGGCGACGCCCGGGCTCTCGGTGCGCCTCGAGGGAGGATATCGTCCGCCGGAGGATGCGCGGAATCCCGGATCCGCAGCCCCCGGACGGTGGCTCGAGCGGCTCCACATCGCGGGCACCGTGGACGTCGATCCCGCGACCGTGACCGTCCTCGCGGGCCCACCCGACTCCGGCATTCCCTGGAGCGGGCTCCTGCGTCACCGGCTGGCGGGAATCTTTTCGCGCGATCTCTGTCCTCCCGTCGCGGCCCTCGCACGCGGGATGGCGCTCGGCGACCGCTCGGGAATCGCACCTTCGATCCGTGACGCCTTTCGCGACGGCGGAACCATCCACATTCTGTCCATCTCGGGCTTGCACGTTTGCGTGCTCGCCGGGATTGTGGCTCAGGTCGCATTGGCGGTCCGCCTGCCGGCCGCGCCCGCGCTCTGGATCGAGCTGATCTCGCTCTGGGGCTACGTGTTCCTGGTCGGCGCGCCGGCGTCCGCGGTCCGCTCCGCGATCCTCTGGACCGCGATACGCGCGGCGCGGATGCGCGGCTCGGCGATCCGGCCTTTCGCGGCATGGGGGCTCGCCGGGCTCCTGCTCCACCTCGGCAATCCGGACGTGCTCGCCGACCCGGGTTTCCAGCTTTCCTTCGCCGCGGTCCTAGGGCTCTCCGCATCCGGAGGGTTCCGTCTCCCCATTCCGGAAGCTTCCAGGGGGCGCGGGCCCCTCCCGCGTTTGCGCGGCGCGGTGGGATCGCTTCTCTCGCTCGCGCGGCAGAGCGCTTTCGCCGAGGCGGGGACGCTTGGGATCCAGGTGCTTCAATTCGGGGCGGTGCCGGTGGCGGGGCTCGTTCTCAATTTGGCCGTCATTCCGCTTTGCGGCGCGTTCATGGCCGCGCTCCTCCTGTACCTTGGGTGCGCGTTCTTGATTCCGGCCCTCGCGCAGGTCGCGGCTGGATCGGTTGAAGCCTCGGGACTTCTCATGCTCTGGCTCACCGCGCGCGTCGCGGCGGTGATCCCACCCCTCCCGGCGCGCGCACTTCCGCCGCCGGT